>NZ_JAMYTP010000007.1:0-278337 GCF_040322515.1 Mesorhizobium sp. M0136 | reverse complement strand
CCGGTCGGGGGCGCCGGCTTATGTTAATCCCACCACGACCCGCCCCCCCCCAGATCCCCCCCCCCCCGGGGCCCCCCACCCTCCCCCCCCCCCCGCGGCCCCCGCCGGCCCCCCCCGAGCTTCAGCGGATCGGCCAGCGCCGGGGCGTGGCGCTTCAGGCCGGCCTCGATGGCGACGATCTTGCGCACGAGGCCGGCATCGTCGACGCCAGTGCCGCGCCCGGTCCATCGTTCGGCGCCGCCGCCGAACAGCGCGGTTGAGATGGCCGCCGCCGGCGTGGTGTTGCCGATGCCCATTTCGCCGAAGCAGACGAGGTCGAGGTCCTTGCTGACCGCGTCGTAGCCGGCCGAGACAGCGGCGAGGAAGGCCTCGTCGTCCATCGACACGTCTTGCGTGAAATCGCCGGTCGGATGATCCAGATCAAGCGGGATGACGTCCAGCTCCGCGCCGGCGATGCGGGCAAGCTGGTTGATGGCGGCGCCGCCGCCGGCGAAATTCGCCACCATCTGCACGGTGACCTCCGACGGGAAGGCCGACACGCCTTGCGCGGTGACGCCGTGATTGCCGGCGAAGACGAAGACCTTGACACGGTCGAGCTTTGGCATGTCGCGGCCCTGCCAGCGCGCCAGCCAGGCGACTATTGTCTCCAGCCGGCCAAGGCTGCCTTGCGGCTTGGTCAGCGTGTCCTGGCGGCGGGCGACGGCATTGGCCGCGGCGTCGCTGCCAATGGGCAGGCCGAGGCAGGCGGCGCGCAGTTCATCGAGCGATTTGAAAGGCATGGGGGCAAAATCTCCGAAACAGAGTCAGGAAAGGGAAATGGAAGCGACGAGCAGGATTGCGATCTCGCCCAGCTGCTGAAGGGCGCCGACGGTGTCGCCGGTCTGGCCGCCGATCTGATTGAGGCAAAGCGCGCGGAAGGCGGCGAATAACAGACCGAGCAGGATGATCGCGAAAACGGCAGCGCCGAACCCAAGCGCCAACAGCGCGACCGCACCGAGTACGGCACCGATGCCAGCTGTTTTAGCCGAGACGGTGCCCGCTTCGGCCGAAAGGCCGTCGCTGCGGGCCGGCTGCAGCAGGTGCATGAAGGCGCCGAGCAGGCCGCGCGAGGCGGCATGCGCGGCAATCAAAGCCAAGAACACGTGGGCTGGGCCGGCGAATCCAGAGAGCACGCTCCAGCGGATCAGCAGCGAGATGCCGAGCGCGCAGGCGCCGTAGGCACCGATGCGGCTGTCACGCATGATCTCCAGTTTCCTGTCGCGGGTCTTGCCGCCGCCAAAACCATCAGCAACATCCGACAGCGCGTCCTCATGCAGGCAGCCGGTGACAAGCAAGATCGCGGCAAGGGCGAACGCTGCAGCAGGACCTCCGGCTAGGCCCAGCCTCGTGCCGACCGCGTAGGCCAGCGCACCGGCCATAGCGGCGGCGAGACCGGCGACCGGTGCAGCCCAGATCGCAGCGGCAAGGCTTCGGCCACGGAAGTCGGCTCGCGGCAGCGGCAGCCGGGTAAAGAAGACGATGCAAAGCGCGATATCATCGAGAATTTGCTGTTGCGAGGCCTTCATCCGCCCCTCGCAATGGCATGGAAGAACGTGCCGCTGACATTGCCGCGCCGGTAGCCGGAGGCGCCGAGCGGGTTGCCTTGCCCGTCGGCGAGATCGGCCAGCGGCTCGTCATTGCCGGTCGCAACCATCTGCGCGTAGTGGAACTCATGGCCGCGGATCAGCGTGCCTTGGCTGCCGAGCGGACAGCCGGACCGCAGCCGCGCCTCGCGGTAGCCGAGATTCATCTTGCGCTTGGCGAAGCTGGTCGAATGGCCGAGCAGGCCAAGCATCCGATGCGTCTCGCCCGATGCGTCCTCGAGCGCCTCGCCGAGCACCATGAAGCCGCCGCACTCGCCATGCACCGGCCGCGTGGCGGCGAACCTCGCCATGCCCGCCCTGAAATTCGCAGCGGCGGCGAGGCGGCCGGCGTGGAGCTCGGGATAGCCGCCGGGCAGCCAGCAGACATCGCAATTGTCGCCGGGCGCTTCATCGGCGAGCGGCGAGAATGGGACGATCTCGGCGCCGGCCTTGCGCCAATGCGCGGCAACGTGCGGATAGAGGAAGGTAAAGGCGGCGTCCTCGGCGAGTGCAATGCGCTGGCCGGGGGGCGGCAGCGCGTCGCCGAAATTGCCCGGCGCGGGCGTGAATGGCGCCGCCAGAGCCATGATGGCGTCGAGGTCGAGCGAGTGCTCGACCATATCGGCCAGCCGGTCGAGATGCGCCATCAGATTCTCATATTCGCCGGCCTGAACGAGGCCGAGATGACGTTCGGGCAGGTTGAGCGAGGGATCGCGCAGGATAGCGCCGACCACAGGCAAGCCGAGCGCTTCGATGGCATCGCCGCACAGTCGGCGGTGGCGTTCACTGCCCAATCGGTTGAGCACGACACCGGCCATGCGCACATCGGGGTCATAAGTAGCAAAGCCCTTGGCAACGGCCGCCGCCGTGGTCGACTGGCCGGAAACGTCGAGCACCAGCAGCACCGGCAGGCCATAAAGTCGGGCAAGGTCGGCGGCCGAGCCGGTGCGGCCCGGAGCAGCCGGAATTCCATCGAACAGGCCCATGGCGCTTTCGAGGAAGATAAAATCGGCATCTTCGGTCGCTTCGCCGGCCAGTGCGTTAAGCAGGGCGGGCGGCATTGCCCAGCTGTCGAGGTTGATGCCGGACAAGCCTGTGGCGGCGGTGTGGAAGCCGGGATCGATATAGTCCGGGCCGGACTTGGCGCCGCGCACCTTCAGGCCGCGCCGGGCGAGCGCGCGCAGAATGCCGATGGTGACGCTGGTCTTGCCCGAGCCCGAGCGCGGCGCGCCGATGATGATGGCGCGGGTCATGGCTCGCCCGCCAGTGCCGCACGCATAGCGACAATACCGCCGACGACGATCAGCGCCGGCGAGGTCAGACCGGCGGCTGCTGCCTCTTCCGCAATGGTGGCGAGCGTGGCGACGACGATCCGTTCCTGCGGTGTCGTCGCAGCGACAATCACCGCGGTGGGCGTCGAAGGCGCCAGCCCGCCCTCGAGCAGCGAGGCGGCGATCAGTGGCAGATTGGCCATGCCCATATAGATGACCACCGGCTGGCCGGTACGGGCGATGGCCGCCCAGTCGAGGTCGTCATCGGTGCCGGCGGCGTGACCGGTCGCCAGGATCAGCGCCTTGTTGATGCCGCGCATGGTGCCGGGAATGCCGGTGGCGGCCAGCGCGCTGAGGCCGGACGTCAGGCCAGGCAGGATGCGGAACGGGATGGTTTTCCCGGCCAGCGCAAGCGCCTCTTCGCCGCCACGCCCGAAAATATAGGGGTCGCCGCCCTTCAGCCTGACGACGCGCCGGCCCGCGCGCGCCAGCCGAACCAGCAGAGCGGTAATGTCGTCCTGCTTCATCGATGGTTTGCCACCGCGCTTGCCGGCATAGAACAGTTCCGCGCCCTCGGCGACGGCGACGACCGCGGGCGAGACCAGCGCGTCATAAACCAGCGCGTCGCACTGTCCGAGGGCGGCCAGCACTTCCAGCGTCAGGCAGCCGGGATCGCCAGGGCCGGCACCGGCCAGCCAGACATGACCGGGCTCCAGCTGGCGCGGCTTGAAGTCCAGCCGGGTGAGCGCCTGCTCGACCGTAGTGTTTCTATTGCTGCCGCTCACAACCCGCCCCGTCCGCGAAAGCGCCGCTGGTAGTGCGCGTCATACAATGAACTTTCGCCAAAGCCTTCCGCCGCCAGCGAGCGGCCGACGAAGATGATTGCCGTGCGCTCCATCGGATCGGCGGCCAATTGCGCCTCGATGGTGGCCAGCGTGGCGGTCAGCACGCGCTCGTCCGGCCAGGAGGCACGGAAGACGACCGCGACCGGGCAGTCGGCGCCGTAATGCGGCGTCAGCTCGGCGACGACGCGGTCGATGGCGTGGATGGCAAGGTGGATGGCCAGCGTGGCGCCGGTGCGGCCGAAGCCAGCCAGCGTTTCGCCGGGCGGCATCTTTGACGCGCGGCCGGAGATGCGTGTCAGCACCAGGCTTTGCGCGACTTCTGGAATGGTCAGCTCGCGGCGCAGCGCTGCCGCCGCAGCGGCGAAGGACGGCACGCCCGGCGTCAGCGTATAAGGGATGCCATGCTTCTCCAGCCGGCGGATCTGCTCGGCAACTGCGCTCCAGACCGACAGATCACCGGAATGCAGGCGGGCGACATCATGGCCGGCCGCGTGGGCGGCCAGATATTCGCCCTCGATCTCGTCGAGTGACATCGGCGCGGTGTCGATCAACCTCGTTCCGGGCGCGCAGTGCTGCAACAGCTCCGGCGCGACGATCGATCCGGCATAGAGGCAGATGGGGCAACTGCCGAGCAGGCGGCTGCCGCGCAAGGTGATCAGGTCGGCAGCACCTGGACCGGCGCCGATGAAATGGACGGTCATGCCGCATCTCCGCTGATCGCGATGGCGCAGGTCACAGCACCGAGCACCGTGCGCGGCCCGAGCAGCTTTGCGCCTTTGCCGGCGGCGGCAAGCGCCGAGGCTTCGGAAACAGACGGCGTGCCGGCATGCTCATGTGATAGGTCGGAACGGCTGGTCGTAGATGCAGCTTTGAGTTCGTCCTGCTCGACAACGATTACCGGGAGGCGGAGTTCACGTCCGGCGGCGAAGATTGCCGCTTCATCCTGCTTGAGAGACGCGGTCGCGAGGGCCGAAAGCGCGGGCAGGGCAAGCCCGTGCGCCTCCAGCGCGGTTTCTACCGCAGCAAGCACGTCGCGTGCGCTGACACCTTTGCGGCTGCCGATGCCCGCGACCATCATGGCTTGGCCCAACTCCATTGGGTGACCGGCATAGCCGGCCGCCAGGCCTGCATCGAACCAACCGGCGAAGCACGGGATATAGCGATCCGGGTAAGCTCGCCTCCGAGCGCAGCGTGACGGGAAAGCAGCAGTGCCTCCATCTCCAGGGTCACTGCGTTGGCGACGAGGCGGCCGCCGGCAGGTAAGGCATCGATGGCTCTTTCCAGCACGCCGGCATCGCTGCCGCCGCCGCCGATGAAGATCGCCGCTGGCGTTTCCAGCCCGGCAAGAGCTTGCGGTGCCGAACCTTCAACGACGGCGAGACCGGGAACGCCGCAGGCCGCGGCGTTGCGTCGGATGCGGGCGGCGCGGGCCGGATCGGCCTCAACGGCGATGGCACGCATGGAAGGATGGGCCAGCATCCATTCGATGCCGATGGAGCCCGATCCGGCGCCGATGTCCCACAGCAGTTCGCCGCGCCTTGGCGCGAGAGCGGACAGGGTGACGGCGCGCACTTCGCGCTTGGTGATCTGGCCGTCATGCTCGAACAAACGATCGGCACGTCCCGCTGTCAGCGGCAGGATGGGTGCTTGCGGAGTCGATTCAACTTCGATCGCGAGCACGTTGAGCGGATTGATCTTTGCGAGGTCGAAGGTGCCGGCGCTCGCCGAGCGCAGCCTTTCGTTCGGCCCACCCAGCGCCTCCAGCACCGTCAACCGCGAAGCGCCGAAGCCGAGCTCGGTCAGGAGACGGGCAATCGCTCCCGGTGCATCGCTGTCCGAGGTCAGCGCGAGAATGCGGGTGCAAGGATGCAGCAACGGCCGGATCAGGTCGAGCGAGCGGCCATGCAGCGAGACCGTCTCGACGTCCTGCAGCGCCCAGCCCAGGCGTGAGGCGGCCAGCGAAAAGGCCGAGGGCGCGGGGATCACCCGCATATCCTCTGCTGCGACCTTGCGGGCGAGGGTGACGCCTACACCGTGGTAGAAGGGATCGCCGGAGGCCAGCACGCAGACGCGTCTGCCGGAGAGCGCCAGCACGTCGCGCATCTCGGCATCGAAGGGCGTCGGCCAGGCGCGCGCTTCACCTTTGATCAGTGATGCGACAAGGGCGAGGTGGCGCTTGCCGCCGAAGACGAACTCGGCCTCAGCGATCAACCGCTTGGCCTCGTCGCCGAGACCCGCTACACCGTCCTCGCCGATGCCGACGATCGTAAGCCACTTTGAGGTGAGCTTGGCGCCGCGCGGAGCTTCAGCAGGCATGATGACCCACCGCATTCTGATCCTCGGCGGAACCACCGAAGCCCGGCAACTGGCCGGCAAGCTTGCCGCGCGCGCGGATATTTCGGTCATGCTGTCGCTGGCCGGTCGCACCGAAAACCCGGCCGCGCAGGGGGTGCCGGTGCGGGTCGGCGGCTTCGGCGGTGCCGGCGGGCTGGCGTTGTATCTCCACCAGAACAAGATCGACCTGCTGATTGACGCCACGCATCCCTATGCGGCGCGAATCTCCGCCAATGCAGCGGACGCTGCGCATGAGGCTGGCGTGCCGATCATGGCGTTCAGGCGCCCAGGCTGGCAGAGGGTCGAAGGCGATCGCTGGATACTGGTCGACACCGTTGCCGGTGCGGTCAAGGCGCTGGGATCGGTGCCGCGCCGTGTATTCCTGGCGCTCGGGCGACAGGAGGTCGCCGCCTTCGAGGCAGCTCCCCGGCATCATTATCTCATTCGCAGTGTCGACCCGGTCGAGCCCAGGCTCGCTGTGCCCGACGCGGCCTATCTCTTGGCGCGCGGGCCATTTCATGAGGTCGATGAGCGCGCGCTGCTCGAAAGCCGTGGCATCGAAGTCGTTGTTTCCAAAAACAGCGGCGGCGAGGCGACCTACGGCAAGATCGCGGCGGCGCGAGCGCTGGGAATCGAGGTGGTGATGATCCGCAGGCCGGCGTTGCCGGACGTTACGTCGGCCGAAACCATCGAATCGCTTGCCGCTATGGTCGATCATTTTCTGGTCGGTCATGTTCTTGGGCCCGCTGCCGAACGCGGCGTGTAGACCAGCGCGGCCTTGTCACGCCGCTTGATGATCCTGGTTTCCGGCGAGCCGATGATGATGCAGGTCGCCATGTCGGCCTTCGTGGCATCGGCGTCGGCCAGCAGAAAAACCTCGATGCGCTCGTCGGGACGGCCGGCGGCACGGCCGAAGATCACCGGCGTGGTGCCGGGCAGGATCGCTGTCAGGCACTCGAAGGCGCGGCCAAGCTGCCAGGGACGTGCCTTGCTGATCGGATTGTAGAGCGCGATCACGAAGCCGGCGCCCGCCGCGGCAAGTAGGCGCAGCTCGATCAAATCCCACGGCTTCAGATTGTCGGACAACGAGATGGCGCAGAAATCATGGCCGAGTGGCGCGCCGATGCGGGCGGCGACAGCGAGCATGGCGGTGATGCCGGGCACGATAGCGATGTCGACCGCGCGCCATTCGGGTGGGCCCGCCTCGATCGCCTCGCAGACGGCCGCCGCCATGGCGAAGACGCCGGGATCGCCGCCCGACACGACGGCGACATCGTGGCCTTCCGCAGCCTTCAGCAGCGCGTCCCTGGCGCGCGCGAGTTCCTCGCGATTGTCGGAAGCGACGCGGGTCTGGTCGGGGCACAGATCGAGCCGGTCGAGATAAGGCTTGTAACCATAGAAGAATTTTGCCTCGGCAACGGCGCGGCTGGCTTCCGGCGTCACCTGATCGGCGTTGCCGGGCCCGAGGCCGATGACGGTGAGGCGGCCGCTCATGCTTCGGCTCTCAATGCACTTGGCTGGCCCGACCAGCCGGCCACCAGCACGATGGCGAAATAGGGCGCCTGGTCGTCCTTTTTGTCGGCCAGCCGCATCGAGACGCCGCCCGGCATGGTGCCGCGCTCGACATAGATGGCCCGCGCCAGCTTGTCGGTTGCCTCCAGCGCGCGCCTGATCTTGGGCAGGTTGCGGCCGACCTTCATGATCACCGCGGCGTCGGTGTCGGCGAGGCGACGCGTCAGCTCGAATTCGCTCATCGTGCCCGGCAGCACCGTCAGCACGTCGTCGCCCTGGACGATCGGCAGGCCGGTCGCCGACCAGCAGCCCGACATGGCGGTGACGCCTGGGATGACTTCGGTCGGAAAACGGTGCGCCAGCCGGACATGAAGATGCATGTAGGAGCCGTAGAAAAGCGGATCGCCTTCCGAAAGCACCGCGACCATCCTGCCGGCGCTTAGGTGCGCGGCGACCTTTTCGGCCGACTCTTCGTAGAAATCCGATATCTGCGAGCGGTAATCGCTGTGATCCTTGTCGATCTCGGTCGTCACCGGATAGAGCAGCGGCAGTTCAATCAAATCGGGGCGAAAATGCGCGCCGACGATGGCCCGCGCGTTGCTGTTGTTGCCGCGCTTGGCGAAATGCGCGACGACTTCAGCCTCGGCCAACACGCGCACTGCCTTCAGGGTCAAAAGTTCCGGGTCGCCGGGTCCGGTGCCGACGCCGACAAGCCTGCCTTTTGCAATCGCATTCATAGGCCCGGCCTCGCCAATGCATTGAGGGCGGCGGCGGTCATGGCGCTGCCGCCCAGCCGGCCGCGCACGACGGCGTAAGGCACGCCATAGGAATTTTCGGCCAGCGCATCCTTCGATTCGGCGGCACCGACAAACCCGACCGGCATGCCGATAATCGCCGCCGGCTTCGGCGCGCCGTCGCGCAGCTTTTCCAGCAGATAAAACAGGGCGGTCGGCGCATTGCCGATGGCGACGACCGAACCGGCCATGCGCTCGCCCCACAGGTCGATCGCCGCGGCCGAGCGGGTGTTGCCGATCTTTTTCGCGATGTCGGCGGTCCGCGGATCGCGCAGCGTGCAGATTACCTCGTTGCCGGCAGGCAGCCGGGCGCGCGTGACGCCGTGCGAGACCATCTGCGCGTCGCAGAAGATCGGCGCGCCGGCGCCCAATGCTGTGCGCGCGGCGGCGACGAAATCGGTCGAGAAAACGAAGTGCCGCGCGGCCTCGACCTGGCCGCATGCATGGATCATGCGGATAGCGACGTCGGCCTCGGCTTCGGAAAAGCGCGACAGGTCGGCCTCGGCGCGGATGATGGCGAAGGAGCGCTCATAGATCGCCGTGCCATCATGGATGTAGTCGTAGGCGGTCATGTTCATTCCTGTCGGTAAGCTTTGACGACGCCCGCCGTGCCGAGCCTCGCCAGGCAGGCGGCAGCGGTTTCGCCGGGATGTCGTGCGCTGCGGATCGCCGCTGCAACGCGGCCGATGCCGTGCGCGGCGTCGTAGCCCGGCCTGTATCCGGCGGGCAATGCCTTTGCCGTCCCGTCCACGACAAGCCCGGCTCCGTTTTCGCCACCGACCAGGGTCAGCTCCGCCGGACCGGGATGGGCGCAGCCCTTGGCGCAGCCGGAGATGTGCAGCGTCAGCGAGGAATCGAGGATGTCGCGGTTTTCTGCAGCGATGATCTCGGCGATGTCGCGGGTGGCGATCCGGCCGGAGGCACAGGCGGGTGCGCCGGGGCAGGCGGCGATTTTCGTGCGCGGATCGGCTGCGTCGGTGACAAAGCCGAGGGTTGCGGCTGTCTGCTGAAGCGAGTGGTAGGCGGTTGGCGAAAGGCCGATGAAAAGCAGCGCGCGGCTTGGAGCGAGGCGGATTTCGGTGACGCCCAGGGCGATGGCTTCTTGCGTGAGGCCGATGAGTTTTTGCGCGGGCATGCTGCCGTAGGGCAGGCCGATGCCGAGAGCGTGGCCATTACTCAGGTTGAAGATGCCAATGAGCGGGTGATGGCGCTCGACGGCGCCCCCCTCTGTCCTGCCGGACATCTCCCCCTCTAGGGGGGAGATTGCACCTTGGTCTCCGCCTTCGCTAATCGCCGAAGTCGCGCCAAATACCAAGGCAGCAGAAGGACGGCCGTCGGCGGAACTGCCGATCTCCCCCCTAGAGGGGGAGATGTCCGGCAGGACAGAGGGGGGCGCGAAGGAATGCCAGCTTGCGAGTGATCTACGCTGCCGTTCCGTCAAATCCCTTGCGTGAGCGTCGCGGCCTTTTTCGGCGACCATCCTTAGAATCGCGACGGCGATATCACGGGCTGCTTCCTCCTCGGCCATGGCGAGAGGCTTGGCATTCTGCCCGTCGCCAGCGACGGCCATCAGCCAGCGGACGCCCGCGTCGGTTCTGATCGCAGCCAGTCGTATGTCGGCCGTAACCGCATCCATTGTCAGCCGCCCGCCGCCGTCGACGATCACCGAAACCTTCGGGCCAAGGCGTTGCGTAACACCGGCGTCCTCAACTGCCGCCCGAATCCGCTCCGCCATCGGGCGCGGGTCGGCTATCTCCTCCGGGTCGAGCCCGGCCAGCGGGCCGGTCTCGACCGGCACGCCGGTGCGCACGGCGATGCCGAGCGCATCGACCTCCATCGCCAGTAACCGCGCGCTTGCCGGCGTCAGGCCGCGTATCTGCAGGCCGCCGCGGGCGGTCACTTCCATGATGCCGTTGCCATGGCGCAAGGCGGATTCGCAGAGTCCGGTCAACGACTTCGGCAACAGTCCTCCAGCGACCGGATTGAGCCGCACCAGCAGCCCGTCGCCGGTTTGCATCGGCGCGGACAAGGCAGGGCAGGCGCCACGGCGCGAGAAAGCGTTCATGCCGCCACTCCCAGAGCTTGCGCTTCGGCAATCAGTGCGGCGAGATCGTTATCGATCGAGTTGCGCAGCGGATGCCAGAGCCCGCGCCGCCGTGCTGACAGCAAACGCTCGGCAATCACCTTCGCCGCCGCCGGGTTCTCGCGCAGGATGAAGGCGCGCACCACGGGGTCGCCGAGATAGGCGTCGTGCACGGCCTCGATCAGCGTGCCTGATATGGCATGGGTAGTCTCGGCAAAGCCGACCAGCCGGTCGACCGTCTCGGCGAATTCCGAGGCGCCGCGCGGCCCGTGCCGCATCTGGCCGGCGATGAAGCGCGGGTTGACCGCGCGGGCGCGAACTACCCGGGATACGGCCTCACCAACCGAGCGCGGCTTGGGCTTTTGCGGGTCCGTGGTGTCGAGCACGATCACGTCGGCGTTCTTGCCGAGCGCGGCAAGCGCTGCCGAAAAGCCGCCGATAAAGGCGACGTCGGCCGAGCCTTCGAGGATGTCGCGGCCGGGGTCGTCGCCGGTATGAACCAGAAGGTCGGCCTCAGCGATGCGACCCTCAAACGCGCCAGGCGCCGAAATGCCTTCGCCCTCGGCGCCGCCATAGGCATGCGAAGTGGCGTCGAGATAGGCGCGGCCGATCTCTTCGCGCGCCGACCAGTCGCCGCTCGACAACATGTCCTCGACGCCGGCGCCGTAAGTGCCGGGCGAAGTGCCGAAAATGCGCGGGCTGATCTTGCCGTCGATGCGGGTCCTGGCCGCCAGCGGGTTTTCCGAATCGTGCTCGTCGCGGGTCGCCACGGCGTTGGCCGCGGCGTCGATCAGCGCGATCTGGGTCGGGAACATATCGCGGAACAGGCCCGATATGCGCCAGGTGACGTCGACGCGCGGGCGGCCGAGCGTTGCCGGCGGCAGCACCTCGATGCCGGTGATGCGGCCGGTGGCTGAATCCCATTGCGGCCGGCAGCCCATCAGCGCCAGGCCTTGCGCGATCTCCTCGCCGCCGGTGCGCAGCGAGGCCGACCCCCAGAGGTCGATGACCAGCGAGCGCGGCCAGTCGCCATGCGATTGCATGTAGTTGCGGACGACTTCTTCCGCTGCCGCCTTACCCAGATCATAGGCGGTCGGCGTCGGCATGGTGCGCGGGTCGGCCGTAAACAAATTGCGGCCGGTGGGCAGCACATCGCTCCGGCCACGCGCCGGCGCGCCGGCCGGACCGGCAGCGACGTGGCGGCCGTCGAGGGCGGCAAGCAGCGCGGTTTTTTCAGCTGCCGCACTTTGCCGCCGTACCGGATCAGCTTCGCCTTCCGGCGAGCGGCCGTAAATGTGCAGGCCGTCCTTGATGGCGAAATCCTTGAGATCGCAGAGCCAGGCGTCGATGCGGCGCAAAGCCTCGTCGGCTGCGTCGGTCCTGGCGACACCAGCCTCTGAGGCGAGGCCGGTCTTTTCCGCCGTTTCGACTATCAGCTTCGCCAGGCGGTCGCGGCGGCGGCGGTCGAGCCCGTCGGCCTGGGCATATTCGTCGACCAGTCGTTCGAGCCTGTGCTGGTTTTCGTCCAGCCCGGCGCCGGTCAGCGGCGGCGGCAGATGGCCAAGCGTGACGGCGGCAACGCGCCGCTTGGCCTGCGCTGCCTCGCCGGGGTTGGAGACGATGAACGGATAAATGACGGGCAGGGCGCCGGTGACGATTTCGGGAAAGCAGTTTTCGCTGAGCGCAACGGTCTTGCCGGGCAGCCATTCCAGCGTGCCGTGGGCGCCGACATGGACAATTGCATGGATGCCGAGCGACTGGCGCAGCCAGAGGCCAAAGGCGACCAGCGCATGGCGCGGCGGCAATGTCGGTTCGTGATAGTCGGCGCGGCGGTCGACCGAGCGCCCGCGATCGGGGGCGAGCGCCACGGTGATGTTGCCGAACGTGGCCGTGCGGAAGCGGAATTTGGCGACAGCAGGCGCTTGAACACCCCCCTCTGTCCTGCCGGACATCTCCCCCTCAAGGGAGGAGATTGCTCCGTGACTTCTGCTTTCGCCAACTACCGACGGTATTAAGGTAGAACCGTCGGCGAAACAGCCAATCTCCCCACTTGAGGGGGAGATGTCCGGTAGGACAGAGGGGGGCGCCTCGCGCGAACCTGTCTCATCTTCCGCCTTACCCCATGCCGCCTCCACGGCAGCGAGTGCCGCAGTCGGTAACTCTGCAGAAAGAGCGAGATAATCGTCCAGTCTCAGCCCACCATTCCCCCGTTCCAGCAAATCCAACAACTCCCTTGGCGTTTGCGGAATCCTTTCAACGGCGTAGCCCTGTTCGCTCAGATCGTGCAGCATTGCCAGCACGCTGGACGGCACGTCGAGGCCGACGGCGTAGCCGGTGCGACCGGGGGCGCTCGGATAGTCGGGGATCAGGATGGCGAGCTTGCGTTCCGCGCGCGGCGTCCGCCGCAGGCGCACGAATGCCTCGATACGGTTCGCCACTTGCGCGACGCGGTCGGGCTCTGGCCGGTTGGCGAAGGCGCGGAAGGCCAATGCGGGATCGGTTTCCCTTTCGCCCTTGAAGGAAATGGCGCCGGCCAGGATGCGGCCGTCGAGCTCGGGCAGGACGACATGCATGGCAAGGTCGGCCGGCGCCAGGCCGCGCTGATTGGTTTGCCAGATGTCGCGGCGGGTGGTTGCGACGATGACCTGGAACACCGGCACCCCGGCGCGGTCGAACAGGGTTTCAACGCCCGGCTCGGCCCCGGAGGCGAAAGCTGTGGCGGTGATGATGGCGGCAGGCTTCAGCGCTGCAAGCGCGGTTTCAACAAAGGCGAGTGAGGCCGGGTCCTTGAGGCTGGAGACGAAGATAGGCACGGGAGCCATGCCGCGCGCGCTCAGCGCTTCGAAAAGCGCGTCGATGGGCGCGACGTCGGCGGCGAGCAGCATCGAACGGTAGAAGAGAATTGGCACGACGTCCCCCTCCCTCTTGAGGGGAGGGTGGCCCGAAGGGCCGGGTGGGGTCATTGCGGCAGTGCTCGGCGCCTCTTTGAGTCGGCGCGCTTCGGAGAGGACCCCACCCCCGGCCTTCGGCCGGACCCTCCCCTCGAGGGGGAGGGGGACGACCCCCAGTCCCGGCTCGTAAAATCCCGCCTTTGGCACGCTAACAGGTTCGGCTACCGCCGCACCCGATCCAGCGAGACTTGCCAGCCTCCGCACCAGCGCCGTCATATTTGTCGGCCCGCCCTCGCGGAAATAGCCAAGCAGGGCGTCCAACTCCTCGCGCGGCAGCGTCGAGCCTTCGATCAGTCGCAAATCCTCGTCGTGGCTCTCGCCCGGTAGGAGCGCCAGCTTGATACCGCGATTTCGCGCGATAACGGCGAGCTGGTCGCAGCCATAGCGCCACCACTCGTAGCCGCCGAGAATGCGGACCAGAATGACCTTGGCATCGCGGGCGACGCTCTCGGTCCAGAGGTCGACGGACATCGGATGGCGCAGGTCGCGCAAGGCGGCGAGCCGCATCGAGGGCAGGCGGTCCGCATCCGCCTTCCACGCCGCCGCCAGCCCGGCCAGGTCGCTGTCGGTGAAGGACAGGGCCACGACATCCGCAGGCGTTTGCCTGAGATCGACAGGCTCGGCGAGATCGTCGAGCGAGGCGGATGTGGTGGTGAGGATGTGCATCGCGGCTCGTACCTGGGGTCAGCCGGCGAGGATACGCTCTATCGCCGGGCGGTTCAGCCCTTTCAGACCGATGACGACGAGGCGCGAGCGGCGGTCGTCGTCAGCCGTCCAGGCGCGGTCGTAATAGTGGTTGACGCGCGGACCGACAGCCTGCAGCAGGAGCCGCATCGGCTTGCCGCCAACCTCGACGAAGCCCTTGACGCGCAACACGTTTTCTTCCTCCGCCGCCGTGGCGACGCGTTGTGCGAGCTCGTCCGGGTTGGACACGGACGCGATGTCGATGACGAACGAGTCAAAATCGTCATGTTCGTGGTCGAGCTCGTCGTCGTGATGGGTCTTGCGGGTCTCGATGTCGTCCTCGACGGCGAGGCCGAGGCCGAGCAGCACCGACGGATCGACCTTGCCTTGCGAAGTCGGCACGATCTTCACCGCCCGCGCAACATGCTTGCCGATGACGGCATTGGCACGGGCCGAGCCGGCTGCGTCCATCAGGTCGCTCTTCGACAGGATGATCAGGTCGGCGCAAGCGAGCTGGTCCTCGAATACTTCCTCGACCGGATCGTCGTGTTCGAGCGTCTCGTCCTGCGCGCGCTGCGCCTGCAGGGCGTCCATGTCGTTGGCGACGCGGCCATCCGCCAGCGCCGGTCCGTCGACGACGGCGATGACGCCGTCGACGGTCACCCGGCTCTTGACCGACGGCCACTGGAAGGCCTGGACCAGCGGCTTGGGCAGGGCCAGCCCGGATGTCTCGATCAGGATATGGTCGACCCTCGGCATCAGCGACAGGATCTGGTCGAGCGCCGGGACGAAATCGTCGGCGACAGTGCAGCAGATGCAGCCATTGGCCAGCTCGACGATGTTTTCCTCGGGGCAGGTGTCGATGCCGCAGCCCTTCAGGATCTCGCCGTCGATGCCGATGTCGCCGAACTCGTTGACGATGATGGCCAGCCGCTTGCCTTTGGCGTTCTCGAGCAAATGGCGGATCAATGTCGTCTTGCCGGCGCCGAGAAATCCGGTAACGACGGTGCAGGGGACGCGCGAAAGGGAGGCAGCGGTCATATCAAGTCCTTCAAAAGGTCGAGGGGAGGGATGCGGGCAACCAGACCGCGCTTCAGGCAATCGGGACGGCCGCGCCACGGAATGAGCCCATCCGTCGAGGTGGCGAAGAGCTTTGCGCCGGTTACGAGATCGGCGCCGCTGGTCGCGGTCAGGTCGCCGAAGACGTAACTCCAGCAGCCGTCGCGCAGCATGGCGGCGCTGAGCCGGCGCTTGCAATTGCCGAGGCATTCGACGGTGCGGATTTTGATGTTTTCGCCGGAAGCGGCGCGGCGCGTGTCCTCGGCGAGCAGTTCGCCGGCGCGGGGATGAGCGTCCGAACCGGTCTCGTCACGGCAGGAAGAGCAGACGATGACGCTAACGCCGGCCAGGGAATCGTCAGGGCCGGACAATAAATCCGCTGTCTCAGCCGAAAAACTGCTGTCGCGTTCCAAATCAGGCTCCTTGCCCGGAAAACCCGCCAGGCGATCGGATTCTTATGTCCTAGACGGCAGGTCTCCTGGCTCGCGGGTCATCGCCTTGGTGCCGCCTTCCCGGGAATATCCCAGTGGTTTTCGGCCTTGGCTCGTCGCTTACAGTTGCGGGGACAGCCGCGGATTTGAAATCGAGATTTCGCACCGCATTCCCTCTTGGCCCCTGCCGTTGCGGGCAGGGGACCGTCTGGAACGGATTTAGGCTTGTGGAGGCAGTCGTGTCAACGCACGTCTACGACGCGGCAATGTCGGCCAGCGCCGGCCCAAGATCACCGGCAGCTGTCACCTCGATGCGCTCAAGCCCGAGCCAGCCCTGCATCTGCTTCAATTCTTCGAAAAGCTCGGCGGCGGTTTGCGGCGGGGCGCCGGGCTCCGCATAGGCGGCATGGACGCGCAATACGCCGGCCGGACGGTCGGCCCTGAGGTCGACGCGCCCGACGATGCTGTCGCCGAGCAGGAACGGCAGCACATAATAGCCATAGCGGCGCTTTTCGGCCGGCGTGTAGATCTCGATGCGGTAGTGGAAGTCGAACAACCGCTCGGTGCGCGACCGCTCGAAGACCACGGGATCGAACGGCGCAAGCAAGGCGCGCGCCTCGGTCCGGCGCGGCAAACGGGCGTTCTTGTGGAGATAGGCTGTTTTGCTCCAGCCGTCGACGCTCACCGGCAACAGCTCGCCAGCCTCGACCAGCTCCTCGATGCGACCCTTGATATCGGCGGGCGAGAGGCGGAAATAGTCGCGCAGATCGCCTGCCGTGGCGACGCCATGGGCGCGGGCGGAGATACGCAGCAATTCGCGGTGCGCATCCTCGGGGCAAGGAACCGGCAGAGCGAGTACCGCCGGCGGCAGTAAGCGCTCCGGCAGATCGTAGAACCGCTCGAAGCCGCGGCGATGCGCTGTGGTGATGCGGCCGGCCCAGAACAGCCATTCGAAGGCGTGCTTGGCATGGCTCCAGCCCCACCAGCCACCATTGCCCTTTTGGCCTTCGAGGGCTGAAGCGGCGATCGGGCCGTGATCGACGACCTGGCGATAGATCTCCTCGATATAGGCGGCGTGCTCGCGGCCCCATTTGGCCAGTCCGCTGTACATTTCCTCGCCGCGCTCGGCCCGCTGCATGCGCCAGCGCATCAGCGGATAGGTCTCGACCGGCAGGAAGGAGGCTTCGTGCGCCCAATATTCAAAGACCATCCGCTTGCGCGTTATGGCGGCGTCGTCGAGCAGCGCCAGCTTGTAGGGGCCAAGCCGCGAATAGAGCGGCATGTAGTGGGCGCGCACCACGGCGCTGACGGAATCGATCTGCAGCAGGCCGGTACGGGCAAGCACGCGGGCCAGATGTCGGCGGTCGGGTGTACCGGCGGGTCGGGGGTCATTGAATCCCTGTGCCGCCAGCGCGATGCGGCGGGCCATGCGAAGCGAGATTTTTTCCTTCATCAATGCGGGTATCCTGATGATGCCGGACAGAGCAGAGAATCTGCGATTCCGCGCCATGCTAGCAGGGTTTTGTCGGTATCCATGTCAGGAGAGAAAAGTGGAGTGAAAAGTGAAAGAAATCAAACAGGAGCGGATCTGACCAGTTTTCCCGGATATGCCGCCCAGTACCGCGATTTGAACAAGGTTTGACTTGCTTCGCCGAAAGCGCTGCGCTAACCCTCGCCGCGTTGCAGCATAGAGCCCCCTTAAAACGGTTCAGTGGTTAAACTGTCACGCTTCCGCAAGTGGGTCCGGTGCTGTAATCAGAGTGGATTGGCCGCCAACGGAAACTGCAGCATGAACGCACTTTTAGGTTCGTACCTGCCCATCGTCCTGTTCATCGGCGTGGCGCTGGTGGTCGGGCTGGCGCTGCTTGCCGCACCCTTCCTGGTGGCCTACCGCAACCCCGATCCGGAAAAGCTTTCGGCCTATGAATGCGGCTTCAACTCGTTCGACGATGCGCGCATGAAGTTCGACATCCGCTTCTACCTGGTGTCGATCCTGTTCATCATCTTCGATCTGGAGGTGGCCTTCCTGTTTCCTTGGGCGGTGTCGTTCAGCCAGATCGGCATGCTCGGTTTTTGGTCGATGATGGTGTTTTTGGCGGTGCTGACCATCGGCTTTGCCTATGAATGGAAAAAAGGAGCGCTGGAATGGGATTGAACGACAGTTCCGGCACGCTCGTCGCGCCGAAGCCCAAGGGCCTCATCGACCCCAACACCGGCAGGCCGGTGGGGGAGGATGATCCGTTCTTCCTGGAGATCAACAACGAGCTCGCCGACAAGGGCTTTCTCGTCACCTCGACCGAGGCGCTGATCACCTGGGCGCGCAGCGGCTCGCTGATGTTCATGACCTTCGGTCTCGCCTGCTGCGCGGTCGAGATGATCCATACCTCGATGCCGCGCTATGACTCGGAAAGGTTCGGTGTTGCGCCGCGCGCGTCTCCGCGTCAGTCCGACATCATGATCGTTGCCGGCACGCTGACCAACAAGATGGCGCCGGCGCTGCGCAAGGTCTACGATCAGATGCCGGAGCCGCGCTACGTCATCTCGATGGGCTCCTGCGCCAATGGCGGCGGCTATTATCATTATTCCTATTCGGTGGTGCGCGGCTGCGACCGCATCGTGCCGGTCGACATCTACGTGCCCGGCTGCCCGCCGAGCGCCGAAGCGCTGCTCTACGGCATCCTTCTCCTGCAGAAGAAGATCCGCCGCACCGGCACGATCGAGCGGTGAGCGGCATGACCCAGGCGTTGAATGACCTCTCGACCTATCTCGGCGAGAAGCTGACCGGCCGGATCGGCGAGGTGGTGTTTGCCTATGGCGAACTCACCATCTCGGTCGAACCGCGCGACCTGATCGAGGTAGTGACCTTCCTGCGCGACGACCCGAAATGCCAGTTCATCTCGATCATCGATGTCTGCGGCGCGGATTATCCGTCGCGGGCAAAGCGCTTCGACGTCGTCTATCATTTGCTGTCGCCGAGGCAGAATATCCGCATCCGCATCAAGGTCCAGGCCGACGAAGAGACGCTGGTGCCGTCAATCACCGGCATATATCCCGGCGCCGACTGGTTCGAACGCGAAACCTACGATCTCTATGGCGTGCTGTTTTCGGGTCATCCCGATCTGCGGCGGATTCTGACCGACTACGGCTTCGAAGGCCATCCGCTGCGCAAGGACTTTCCGCTGACCGGCTTCGTCGAGGTGCGCTACGACGACGAAGCCAAGCGCGTCATCTACGAGCCGGTGGAGCTCAAGCAGGAATTCCGCAATTTCGATTTTCTGTCCCCATGGGAAGGCACGGATTATGTTCTGCCGGGGGACGAGAAGGCGAAACAGTGAGTAGTGAGTAGTGAGTAGGAATTGGAAAAAAGGATCGAATCTTATCGCGACCTGAAGGTGTGGCAATCGGCGATGGTGCTTGCTGAAGATTGTTACCGCATCAGTAAAGGGTTTCCGAAGGAGGAGATCTACGGCATGACCTCGCAGATGCGCCGATCGGCGGTTTCGATCGCAGCCAACGTCGCGGAGGGATACGGTCGAGAAAACAGAGGTTCGTTCGTTCAATTTTTGCGCATGGCGCAAGGTTCGTTGAAGGAACTGGAAACGCACATTTTGCTGGCATGCCGGGTTGGGCTGCTACGAAAAGACGATGAGATTGAACTGCTACTGCGATGCGAAGAGATTGGAAAAATGACGAGATCTCTTATCCGGACGGTGCAGGCCAAGCAGGCGGAATGAAGCAGGCATTGAGGTTGATGATCACTACTCACTACTCACTACTGACTCTTCGCCAGAGGCGCCTCCATGGCTGAAACCTCCGTCCGCAACTTCAACATCAATTTCGGCCCGCAGCATCCGGCTGCGCACGGCGTTTTGCGCCTCGTGCTGGAGCTCGACGGCGAGGTCGTCGACCGCGTCGATCCGCATATCGGACTGTTGCATCGCGGCACGGAAAAGCTGATCGAGCACAAGACTTATCTGCAGGCGGTGCCTTATCTCGACCGGCTCGACTATTGCGCGCCGATGAACCAGGAGCATGCCTTTGCGCTTGCAGCCGAGCGGCTGCTCGGCATCGAGGTGCCGAAGCGCGGGCAGCTTATTCGAGTTCTCTACTCTGAGATCGGCCGCATCATGTCGCACATCCTCAATGTGACGACGCAGGCGATGGATGTCGGCGCGCTGACGCCGCCGCTGTGGGGCTTCGTCGAGCGCGAAAAGCTGATGGTGTTCTATGAGCGTGCCAGCGGCTCGCGCATGCATGCAGCCTATTTCCGGCCGGGCGGCGTGCATCAGGACCTGCCGCAGAAGCTGATCGAGGACATCGGCAAGTGGATTGACCCGTTCCTGAAGTCGATCGACGACCTCGACGCGCTCTTGACCGGTAACCGTATTTTCAAGCAGCGCAATGTCGACATTGCCACTGTCTCCCTGGCGGACGCCTGGGCCTGGGGGTTTTCCGGCGTCATGGTGCGCGGCTCGGGTGCGCCGTGGGACCTGCGCAAATCGCAACCCTACGAATGCTATGCCGAGCTGGACTTCGACATTCCGGTCGGCAAGAACGGCGACTGTTTCGACCGTTATCTGGTGCGCATGGAAGAGATGCGGCAGTCGGCGAAAATCATGCGCCAGTGCGTCGACCTGTTGCTCGGCAAGGAAGGCGGCGGGCCGGTGTCGAACCTCGACGGCAAGGTGGTGCCGCCGAAGCGCGCGGCGATGAAGCGCTCGATGGAAGCGCTGATCCATCACTTCAAGCTCTACACCGAAGGCTACCGCGTGCCGGCCGGCGAGGTCTATGCCGCGGTCGAGGCTCCGAAGGGCGAGTTCGGCGTCTATCTCGTCTCCGACGGCACCAACAAGCCCTACCGCTGCAAGCTGCGCGCGCCGGGCTTTGCGCATCTGCAAGCCATGGACTTTTTGTGCCGCGGCCACATGCTGGCCGACGTCACCGCCGTTCTCGGCTCCCTCGACATCGTGTTTGGTGAGGTCGATCGCTAAATGTCAGTCCGCCGTCTCGCAGAAGCCAGCCTCCAGCCAGCCTCCTTCGCCTTCAACCGGGCGAATGCGGCAGCGGCGAAGCAGTGGATCAAGAAATATCCGAAGGGGCGCGAGCAATCCGCGATCATCCCCTTGCTGATGCTGGCGCAGGAGCAGGAAGGCTGGGTGACCAAGGCGGCGATCGAGGCGATCTCCGACATGCTCGGCATGCCCTATATCAGAGGGCTGGAAGTCGCCACCTTCTATACGCAATACCAACTCAATCCGGTCGGCAGCCGCGCCCATATCCAGGTCTGCGGCACCACGCCCTGCATGCTGCGCGGCTCGGAAGCGCTGATGGATGTGTGCCGCTCGAAGATCCATCACGACCAGTTCCACACCAACGACAAAGGCACGCTGTCGTGGGAGGAGGTCGAGTGTCTCGGCGCCTGCGTCAACGCGCCGATGGTGATGATATTCAAGGACACCTATGAGGATTTGACGCCGGAGCGGCTTGCCGAGATCATCGACCTTTATGACGCCGGTAAGGGCGCCACGGTGGAACCGGGACCGCAAAACGGCCGCGTCACTTCCGAGCCGGCCAGCGGCCTGACGACCCTTAAGAGTGAAAAGGCGATCCTCAAGGCGACCCGCGACCGGGAAACCAGGGCCGCGACCAAGGCCGCCAAGGAAGCGGCGCCGGCGGCCGCTGCCGCAGCGCCGGTTCCGCCTGCTGCCGCGCCTGCACCGGCGCCAGTTGCGCCCTCGAATGCCAGCAAGCCGAAGACCGATGCGGTCGAGACCAGCCCGGCGCTGAAATCGCCGTCGGCGACAAAAGTCGCGCCCGCGGCGGAGAAGGCGGCGAGCGTTGCAGCGCCTCTGCATTCGGCCGCCAATGCCAACAAGGCCGAGCCGCAGGTCGAGGACGTCTCGAAACAGCGCAAAGGCTCCAAGAACAAGGCCGAGCCGGCGTCGGCTTTCAAAGCGCCGGAGGCCAAGGTTAAACCGGCGAAGGCTGCCGCCGAAGCGGCCAAGCCGTCGCCCGGAAACAAGCGCCGGCCGACCGGCAAGAAGCCGGTCTGAGGAACGAGCAATGCTTCAGGACAGAGACCGCATCTTCAACAATATCTACGGCCGCTTCGACAAGTCGCTGGCCGGCGCCATGGCGCGCGGCGCCTGGGACAACACGCCCGGCATCATCGCCAAGGGGCGCGAGTGGATCGTCAACGAGATGAAGGCATCGGGCCTGCGCGGCCGCGGCGGCGCCGGCTTCCCGACCGGGCTGAAATGGTCGTTCATGCCCAAGCAGAGCGACGGCCGGCCGAGTTATCTCGTTGTCAATGCCGACGAATCCGAACCCGGCACCTGCAAGGACCGCGATATATTGCGCCACGATCCGCATACGCTGGTCGAGGGCTGCCTGATCGCGGGCTTCGCCATGGGCGCGGTCGCCGCCTACATCTATGTGCGCGGCGAGTTCATCCGCGAGCGCGAGGCGCTGCAACTCGCCATCGACGAGGCCTATGCGGCCAAGCTGATCGGCAAGAACAACACCTCCGGCTATGATTTCGACATCTACATGCACCATGGTGCCGGCGCCTATATCTGTGGCGAGGAAACGGCGCTGCTCGAAAGCCTCGAAGGCAAGAAAGGCCAGCCGCGGCTGAAGCCGCCGTTTCCGGCCAATGTCGGCCTCTATGGCTGCCCGACGACGGTCAACAATGTCGAGTCCATCGCCGTGGCGCCAACCATCCTGCGCCGCGGTGCGGCCTGGTTCTCGTCCTTCGGCCGGCCCAACAATGCCGGCACCAAGCTGTTCTGCATCTCCGGCCACGTCAACAATCCGTGTACCGTCGAAGAGGCGATGTCGATCCCGTTCCGCGAACTGATCGAGACGCATTGCGGCGGCATCCGCGGCGGCTGGGACAATCTGCTGGCGGTCATTCCGGGCGGCGCCTCGGTGCCGTTGGTGCCGGCCGAGCAGATCATCGACGCGCCCATGGATTTCGATGCGCTGCGCGACCTAAAATCGGGCCTCGGCACCGCGGCTGTCATCGTCATGGACAAATCGACCGATATCGTGAAAGCGATCGCGCGGTTGTCCTATTTCTACAAGCACGAGAGCTGCGGCCAGTGCACGCCCTGCCGTGAGGGCACGGGCTGGATGTGGCGGGTGATGGAACGGCTGGTGCGCGGCGAGGCGCAGAAGCGCGAGATCGACATGCTGCTCGACGTGACCAAGCAGGTCGAGGGCCACACGATCTGCGCTCTGGGCGATGCGGCGGCATGGCCGATCCAGGGCCTGATGCGGCATTTCCGTGGCGAGGTGGAGCGGCGCATCGACGAGTTTTCGCGCAACGCACACCGAGCCGAACCGGTGCTGGCGGCGGCGGAATAGAAGAATTCAAAAAAATGCGGGCGAATGCCCGAAACGAGGAAACGAGCGCGGGGCAGACGGAAACGACCAGGAGACCACCTATGTCGCTGTTTTCGATACCCGACGATTTGACGCCCGATGGGGACCCGTTCTTGAAGATGAACCAGGACCTGACCAGGACAATGCCGAAGGAGATGGCCAGCGCCGTCAATCTCCTGGCGCATCCTGTCGCCGGCGCGGCGGCGATGACGGCACTCGGCATCGGGCTTGCCAACCACGCCTTTGGCGTCTGGATGGGCGTGCTTTCAGGCGTGGCCGAGACCTCGCAGCGGCTTTGGCAGCCGGTCACCGAGGATTTCGAGGCCCGGACCGAACGCGTTTCCGCGACCGGCAAAAGCTCCTCGACCAAGGCGCGCGCAGCCACCAAAACCCTGATTGCCGAGGCGCAGTCCTTCGCCAATGACGTGACCGACATTGCGACAAGCACTGCGGCGCGGAGCGTGGCGAATGCGAGCACCGTTGCAGCGGACGCATCGGCCGGGCTCATGCCGGAAGATTTCAAGCAGCCCAAGCCGATGGACCGGCCAGCCGTGCCCGTCGACCTCAAGGCAATATCGGGCATCGGGCCGAAACTGGAAAAGGTGCTGAACGGCCTTGGCATCTGGACATACGCCCAGATTGCCGCGTGGACGCCGCAAGAGATCGCCTGGGTCGAAGATTACCTGTCGTTGAAGGGCCGTATCGGCCGTGACGGCTGGATCGGTCAGGCGGCCGCATTGGCCGAGGCCAAAAATTGAATTCAATATCGTGCGCGGCGTCGGCTGCGCACGGAAGGAAAGATTGCGGAACGTCCGCAGGGGTTTGAGGCGAAATGGCAAAGCTCAAGGTCGACGGGAAAGAGATCACTGTACCCGACCACTACACGCTGCTGCAGGCGGCCGAGGACGCAGGTGCGGAAGTGCCGCGCTTCTGCTTCCATGAGCGGCTGTCGATCGCCGGCAATTGCCGCATGTGCCTGATCGAGGTGAAGGGCGGCCCGCCCAAGCCGCAGGCGTCCTGCGCCATGGGCGTGCGCGACCTGCGCCCCGGTCCAAATGGCGAGCCGCCGGAAATCTTCACCAACACGCCGATGGTCAAGAAGGCCCGCGAAGGCGTGATGGAA
The DNA here is from genome assembly GCF_040322515.1 of Mesorhizobium sp. M0136. NCBI lineage: Bacteria > Pseudomonadati > Pseudomonadota > Alphaproteobacteria > Hyphomicrobiales > Phyllobacteriaceae > Mesorhizobium > Mesorhizobium sp. M0136. Next base: position 254,242 of record NZ_JAMYTP010000007.1, on the reverse strand, counting down.
TTCCTGCTGATCAACCATCCGCTGGACTGCCCGATCTGCGATCAGGGCGGCGAGTGCGATCTGCAGGACCAGGCGATGGCGTTCGGCGTCGATTCCTCGCGCTACCACGAGAACAAGCGGGCGGTCGAAGACAAGTATATCGGGCCGCTGGTCAAGACGATCATGAACCGCTGCATCCATTGCACGCGCTGCGTCCGCTTCACCACCGAGATTGCGGGCATATCCGAACTCGGCCTGATCGGCCGCGGCGAGGATGCCGAGATCACCACCTATCTCGAAAGCGCGATGACTTCGGAACTGCAGGGCAATGTCATCGACCTTTGCCCGGTCGGCGCGCTGACCTCCAAACCCTACGCCTTCCAGGCACGGCCTTGGGAACTGACCAAGACAGAATCCATCGACTTGATGGACGCCGTCGGCTCGGCGATCCGCGTCGATAGCCGGGGCCGCGAAGTGATGCGCATCCTGCCGCGTACCAACGAGGCGGTGAACGAGGAGTGGATTTCCGACAAGACCCGCTTCATCTGGGACGGCCTGCGCACGCAGCGCCTCGACCGGCCCTATGTGCGCAAGGACGGCAGACTGGCCCCCGCAAGCTGGGCGGAGGCTTTTGCCGCGATCAAGGAAGCGGTGTCGAATGCCGCACCCGAAAAGATCGGCGCCATTGCCGGCGATCTCGCAGCCGTCGAGGAGATCTACGCGCTGAAGTTGTTGATGGCTTCGCTCGGCTCGAGGAACACCGACTGCCGCCAGGACGGGGCCGCACTCGATCCGTCGCTCGGCCGGGCCAGCTATGTCTTCAACCCGACCATCGAAGGCATCGAACAGGCCGATGCGGTGCTGATCATCGGCGCCAATCCGCGCTTCGAGGCATCCTTGCTCAACGCCCGCATCCGCAAGCGCTGGCGGGCCGGCAATCTGCCGGTCGGCGTCATCGGCGATGTCGGCGATACGCGCTATGATTACGAGCAGCTCGGCGCCGGGCCGGAATCGCTGAAGGATCTGGCCGACGGCAACGGCAAGTTCTTCCAGCTGCTGAAGAAGGCGACGCATCCGCTGATCATCGTCGGACAGGGTGCGCTGGCGCGTCCGGACGGCGCGGCCGTGCTTGGCCAGGCGGCGAAGCTCGCCGTCGCCGTCAATGCCGCAAGGGCCGACTGGAACGGCTTTGCCGTGCTGCACACCGCCGCGGCACGCGTCGGCGGCCTCGATGTCGGCTTCGTACCGGGCGAGGGCGGCAGGAATGTCGCCGGCATGCTGGGCGAGACCGACGTGCTGTTCCTGCTCGGCGCCGACGAAATCGACATGGCCAAGACCGGCGGCGCTTTCGTCGTCTATATCGGCACGCATGGCGACAAGGGCGCGCATCGCGCCAACGTCATCCTGCCGGGCGCCGCCTATACCGAGAAGTCGGGCACCTTCGTCAACACCGAAGGCCGCGTGCAGCAGACCAACCGTGCCGGCTTCGCGCCCGGCGAAGCGCGCGAGGACTGGGCGATCCTTCGGGCACTGTCGGATGTGCTCGGCAAGAAGCTGCCGTTCGATTCGCTGCAGCAACTGCGCGCAAAGCTCTATGCGCAATACCCGCATCTTGCCCGCGTCGACCATGTCGCGGCCGGCGACCCGGCCGACATCGCCAGGGTGGCCAAGCTCGGCGGTCGGCTGAACAAGGGCACCTTCACCTCACCGGTCAAGGATTTCTACCTGACCAATCCGATCGCGCGGGCTTCCGCGGTGATGGCCGAATGCTCGGCTTTGGCGAAAAACGGCTTCAGGCAGGCGGCGGAGTAGATATGGACACCTTCTTCTCCTTTTATGTGCTGCCGGCGCTGCTGATCCTTTTGAAGTCGGTCGTGCTGATCGTCGTTCTGTTGATCTTCGTCGCCTATGTGCTTTACGCAGACCGCAAGATCTGGGCGGCGGTGCAATTGCGCCGCGGACCGAACGTCGTCGGCCCGTGGGGCACGCTGCAGGCCTTCGCCGATCTGCTGAAATTCGTCTTCAAGGAACCGGTGATCCCGTCCGGCGCCAATAAGGGCGTTTTCCTGCTGGCGCCCTTGGTGTCGGCGGTGCTGGCGATCTCTGCATGGGCGGTCATACCGGTCAATGAAGGCTGGGCGATCGCCAACGTCAATGTCGGCATCCTCTATGTCTTCGCCATCTCCTCGCTCGAGGTCTATGGCGTGATCATGGGCGGCTGGGCGTCCAATTCGAAATACCCGTTCCTTGGCGCGCTGCGCTCGGCGGCGCAGATGGTGTCCTACGAAGTCTCGATCGGCTTTGTCATCGTCACCGTGCTGCTTTGCGTCGGCTCGCTCAACCTGTCCGACATCGTCCTGTCGCAGCAGGACGGGCTGGGCACGCGGCTCGGCCTGCCCAACACCTTCCTCGACTGGCATTGGCTGTCGCTGTTCCCGATGTTCATCGTCTTCTTCATCTCGGCGTTGGCCGAGACCAACCGTCCGCCCTTCGACCTCGTGGAAGCCGAATCGGAACTCGTCGCCGGCCATATGGTCGAATATTCCTCGACGCCGTTCCTATTGTTCTTCCTCGGCGAATATGTCGCCGTCGTCCTGATGTGCGCGTTGGCAACCATCCTGTTCCTTGGCGGCTGGCTGCCGCCCTTCAACTTCGCGCCGTTCACCTGGGTGCCGGGGCTGATCTGGTTCGTGCTCAAGGTCTGCCTGGTGTTCTTCATGTTCTCCATGGTGAAGGCGTTCGTGCCGCGCTATCGCTACGACCAGCTGATGCGACTCGGCTGGAAGGTGTTCCTGCCGATCTCGCTGTTCATGGTGGTCGCCACCGCCGCTTTCCTAAAGATCACGGGGTTTGCCTGATGTCTGCATTATCCCAGGCCGCCAAGTCACTGCTTTTGCAGGATTTCGTCGGCGCTTTCTTTCTGTCGATGCGCCAGTTCTTCGCGCCGAAGGAGACGATCAACTATCCGCATGAGAAGGGACCGGTCAGCCCGCGCTTCCGCGGCGAGCATGCGCTGCGCCGCTACCCGAACGGCGAGGAACGCTGCATCGCCTGCAAATTGTGCGAGGCGATCTGCCCGGCACAGGCCATCACCATCGAAGCCGGCCCACGCCGCAATGACGGCACGCGGCGCACCGTGCGCTACGACATCGACATGGTGAAATGCATCTATTGCGGCTTCTGCCAGGAAGCATGCCCGGTCGACGCCATCGTCGAGGGACCGAATTTCGAGTTCGCGACGGAGACGCGCGAGGAACTTTACTACGACAAGGACAGGCTTCTGGCCAATGGTGACCGCTGGGAGCGTGAGCTGGCGCGCAACATCTCGCTGGATGCGCCTTACCGCTGATATTTGACGCATGGACGGGGCGAGGGCCTCGTTCAGAGGATGATCCCGAAAAGTTGCAGACTTTTCGGACAAGATCATCCTCCGGAATGAAAGAGTGTCGCATGTTTTCTTTTCGATCGGGTCTTTCAACCCGATCGGAACATGCGATAGGAACACGCAACTTGCCGACCGGAGGCGGTGGCAAAAAACAGGACGAACGTCCTGTTCTGACAGGAAACCCGGGGGAACCCATGCTGAGTGGACTAGAGGCGGCCTTTTTCTACCTCTTCGCCTTTGTCGCGGTGGCATCGGCGTTCATGGTCATTTCGGCGCGCAATCCCGTGCATTCGGTGCTGTTCCTGATCCTGACCTTCTTCAACGCCGCCGGCCTGTTCATGCTGACCGGCGCCGAGTTCCTGGCGATGATCCTGCTCGTCGTCTATGTCGGCGCGGTGCTGGTGCTGTTCCTGTTCGTGGTCATGATGCTCGATGTCGACTTCGCCGAGATGAAGGAAGGCGCCCTGCAATATGCACCGATCGGCGCGCTGGTCGGGCTGATCCTGGCGGCGGAGCTGATCGTGGTGCTCGGCGGCTATACATTCGCGCCGAAACTGGCGGCGACGGTCGCCAAGCCCATTCCGGACCTGGCCGCGCGCTCCAATACGGCAGCGCTCGGCGACATCCTCTATACGGATTACCTCTATTACTTCCAGGTAGCTGGCCTGGTGCTGCTGGTCGCCATGATCGGCGCCATCGTGCTGACGCTGCGCCACAAGCCGGGCGTCAAGCGGCAGTCGATCGCCGCCCAGGTCGGCCGCACGGCGGCAACCGGAGTGGAAATCCGCAAGGTCAAGACGGGCGAAGGAGTCTGAGATGGTCGTCGGCATCGCGCACTACCTGACCGTATCGGCGATCCTGTTCACGCTCGGCGTGTTCGGTATCTTCCTGAACCGCAGGAACGTCATCGTCATCCTGATGTCGATCGAGCTGATCCTGCTTGCGGTCAACATCAATTTCGTCGCCTTTTCGGCGGCGCTCGGCGATTTGGTCGGCCAGGTGTTCGCACTGTTCGTGCTGACGGTCGCGGCGGCCGAAGCGGCGATCGGCCTCGCCATTCTCGTCGTCTTCTTCCGCAACCGCGGCTCGATCGCGGTCGAAGACGTGAACATGATGAAGGGTTGACGGAAACCACCATGTATCAGGCCATCGTCTTCCTTCCGCTGCTCGGCTTCCTGATCGTCGGCCTGTTCGGCACTTCGCTCGGCGCCAAGGCTTCCGAATACATCACCTCCGGCTTCCTGGTGATCGCCGCTGTGCTGTCGTGGGTTGCCTTCTTCTCGGTCGGCTTCGGCGGCGGCGAGGTGTTCACCGTGCCGGTACTGCGCTGGATCCAGTCAGGCGGCCTCGAAGCGTCGTGGGCGCTGCGGATCGATACGCTGACCGTGGTGATGCTGGTCGTCGTCAATACGGTGTCGGCGCTGGTCCATGTCTACTCGATCGGCTACATGCATCACGACCCGGACCGGCCGCGCTTCTTCGCCTATCTGTCGCTGTTTACCTTCGCCATGCTGATGCTGGTGACGGCCGACAACCTCGTGCAGATGTTCTTCGGCTGGGAAGGCGTCGGCCTTGCCTCCTATCTGCTGATCGGCTTCTGGTACAAGAAGCCGTCGGCCAATGCAGCTGCGATCAAGGCCTTCGTCGTCAACCGCGTCGGCGATTTCGGTTTTGCGCTCGGCATATTCGGCGTGTTCGTGCTGTTCGGCTCGGTCAATCTCGGCACCATTTTCGCCAATGCGGCGACGTTCATTCCAGCCGAAGGCGCGCCGCAAGGCGCGGCCGTACTGACCTTCCTCGGCTATGCGCTCGATAAGCAGGCCGCGATGACGGTCGTCTGCCTGCTCCTGTTCATGGGCGCGATGGGCAAGTCGGCGCAGGTGCCGCTGCACACCTGGCTGCCGGATGCCATGGAAGGCCCGACGCCGGTCTCCGCACTGATCCATGCGGCCACCATGGTGACGGCAGGCGTGTTCATGCTGGCGCGGCTCTCGCCGCTGTTCGAGCTGTCGCATTCGGCACTGACGGTGGTCACCTTCATCGGCGCCTTCACCGCCTTCTTCGCGGCGACAGTCGGTCTTGTCCAGAACGACATCAAGCGCGTCATCGCCTATTCGACCTGTTCGCAGCTCGGCTACATGTTCGTGGCGCTCGGCGTCGGCGCCTATGGCGCGGCGATTTTCCATCTGTTCACCCACGCCTTCTTCAAGGCGCTGCTGTTCCTCGGCTCGGGCTCGGTCATCCACGCCGTCTCCGACGAGCAGGACATGCGCAAAATGGGTGGCCTAAGGACGCTGATCCCGACGACTTACTGGATGATGGTGATCGGCACGCTTGCGCTGACCGGTGTCGGCATTCCGGTAACGATCATCGGCACGGCCGGCTTCTTTTCCAAGGACGCCATCATCGAAGCGGCCTTCGCCGGCCACAATGCGGTCGCCGCGTTTGCCTTCATATTGCTGGTCATTGCTGCCTGCTTCACCTCCTTCTACTCCTGGCGGCTGATCTTCATGACCTTCCACGGCGAGCCGCGGGCCAGCCACGAGGTCATGCACCATGTCCATGAATCGCCGCCGGTCATGCTGGTGCCGCTGTTCATCCTGGCCGCGGGCGCGCTGTTCGCGGGGGTGATCTTCCACGGCGCCTTCATCGGCGAGGGCTATGCCGAATTCTGGAAGGCGTCGCTGTTCACGCTCCCGGACAACCATATCCTGCACGAAATCCACGAAGTGCCATTATGGGTCGAGCTGTCGCCGTTCATCGCCATGCTGATCGGCTTTGCGATAGCCTGGCAGTTCTATATTCGCGCGCCGGAAATGCCTCGGAGCGTCGCCGCCAACCACCGCCTGCTCTACGCCTTCCTGCTCAACAAATGGTATTTCGACGAGCTCTACGACTTCCTGTTCGTGCGGCCGGCAAAGCGCCTCGGCAGCTTCCTGTGGAAGACCGGCGACGGCACCGTCATCGACGGGCTCGGGCCGGACGGCATTTCGGCGCGCGTCGTCGACGTCACCAACCGGGTCGTCAAGCTGCAGACCGGCTATCTCTACCACTATGCCTTCGCCATGCTGATCGGCGTTGCCGCACTCGTCACCTGGATGATGCTCTGATGACCGCCTGGCCGATCCTATCGCTGGTCACCTTCCTGCCGCTGGTTGGTGTGCTGCTCATCCTTTTCGTGCGTGATGACAGCGAGAACGCGCGCCGCAACATCCGCGCCATCGCGCTTTTCACGACTGCGTTCACGTTTGTGATTTCGCTGTTTATCTGGACCGGCTTCGACAATTCGCAACCTGGCTTCCAGTTCGTCGAGAAGTTTGCCTGGCTGGATTCCGGCATCTCCTACCATATGGGCGTAGACGGCATCTCCATGCTGTTCGTCATCCTGACCACCTTCCTGATGCCGCTTTGCATTCTCGCCTCGTGGGAATCGATCGAGAAGCGCGTCAAAGCCTATATGATCGCCTTCCTGCTGCTCGAGACGCTGATGATCGGCGTGTTCTGTGCGCTGGACATCGTCTTGTTCTACGTCTTCTTCGAAGCCGGCCTGATCCCGATGTTCATCATCATCGGCGTGTGGGGCGGCAAGCGGCGCGTCTATGCCTCGTTCAAGTTCTTCCTCTACACCCTGGCCGGCTCGGTGCTGATGCTGCTCGCCATCATGGCGATGTTCTTCCAGTCCGGCACCACCGATATCCCGACGCTTCTGACGCATAATTTCCCGGCCAATATGCAGACCTGGCTATGGCTTGCCTTCTTCGCGTCCTTTGCGGTGAAGATGCCAATGTGGCCGGTGCATACCTGGCTGCCGGACGCGCATGTCGAAGCGCCGACGGCCGGCTCGGTGATTCTGGCCGCCATCCTGCTCAAGATGGGCGGGTACGGCTTCCTGCGTTTTTCGCTGCCGATGTTTCCGATCGCATCCGAAATGTTCGCGCCGCTGATCTTCACGCTTTCCGTTGTCGCCATCATCTACACCTCGCTGGTGGCGCTGATGCAGGAGGACATGAAGAAGCTGATCGCCTATTCGTCGGTCGCTCACATGGGCTTCGTTACCATGGGCATCTTCGCGATGAACCAGGAAGGCGTCCAGGGCTCGATCTTCCAGATGCTGTCGCACGGGCTGGTCTCCGGCGCGCTGTTCCTCTGCGTCGGCGTCGTTTACGACCGCATGCACACGCGCGACATTGACGCCTATGGCGGGTTGGTCAACAACATGCCGAAATATGCAACCGTGTTCATGATCTTCACCATGGCCAATGTCGGCCTGCCCGGCACCAGCGGCTTCGTCGGCGAGTTCCTGACCATGCTCGGCGTGTTCCGGGTCAACACCTGGGTGGCGTTCTTCGCCGCCACCGGCGTCATACTGTCGGCGGCCTATGCGCTCTGGCTCTACCGCAAGGTGATCTTCGGCGCACTGACCAAGGAAAGCCTGAAAGGTTTGCTCGACCTGTCGACGCGCGAAAAGGTGATCATCTATCCACTGGTCGCGCTGGTCATCTTCTTCGGCGTCTATCCGGCGCCGATCTTCGACGCGACGGCCGAATCGGTCAAGGCGCTCGTTACCAATGTCACCGCATCCATCGGCGCCGCGCAGACCGCGGCGGCGAACTGACTGGGGGTTTGCGAACCATGACGCCGGACCTTCTCTCCAGCCTGTCGCTCTCGACGCCAGAGCTGATCCTCGCCATCGGCGCCTTGGCGCTGTTGATGCTCGGCGCCTATTCTCGCGCCAACACCGCCGTCACGATGAGCGGCCTTGCTGTTGCCGTGCTGGTGATCGCCGGCGCCTGGCTGATCTTTTCCCCGGGGCAGGGCAACGCCTATGGCGAAGCCTTCATCCAGGACCCATTCGCCCGCTTCATGAAGATGTTGGCGCTGATCGGCTCGGCGGTGACGCTGGCCATGTCGGTTCGCTTTGCCCAGGCGGAGCGTTTCGACAAGTTCGAATATCCGGTGCTGATCCTGCTCTGCACGCTCGGCATGATGCTGATGATCTCGGCCAACGGCATGATCGGGCTCTATCTCGGCCTCGAGCTGCAGTCGCTGGCGATCTACGTGCTGGCGGCGATCAACCGCGATAATCTGCGCTCGACCGAGGCCGGGCTGAAGTACTTCGTCCTTGGCGCGCTGTCGTCGGGCATGCTGCTTTACGGCATCTCGCTGGTCTACGGCTACACGGGCAACACGGGCTTCCAGGAGATCGCCGCGGCGCTCAGCGGCGGCGAGCGCCAGCTCGGCCTCGTCTTCGGCTTGGTCTTTGTGCTGGCCGGCCTTGCCTTCAAGATCTCGGCGGTGCCGTTCCATATGTGGACGCCCGACGTCTATGAGGGCGCGCCGACGCCGGTGACGGCCTTTCTGGCGGCGGCACCCAAAATGGCGGCGATGGCGCTGATGGTGCGCGTCACCATGGGCGCCTTCAAGCCGATCGCCGCCGACTGGCAGCAGATCATCGTCTTCATCTCGATCGCCTCGATGGCGCTCGGCGCCTTCGCTGCCATCGGCCAGACCAACATCAAGCGGCTGATGGCCTATTCCTCCATCGGCCATATGGGTTATGCTCTGGTCGGCCTTGCCGCCAACAGCCAGGACGGCGTGCGCGGCGTCGCCATCTACATGCTGATCTATCTGGTGATGACGCTCGGCACCTTCGCCTTCATCCTGGCCATGCGGCGCAAGGAGGGCAATGTCGAGCAGATCAGCGATCTCGCCGGCCTGTCGGCGACCAACCCAATCATGGCGACGATCCTCACCATCATGATGTTCTCGCTGGCCGGTATCCCGCCGCTCGCCGGCTTCTGGGGGAAATGGTACGTGTTCCTCGCCGCCATCAATGCCAACCTCTACGCGCTCGCGATCATCGGCGTGCTGGCCTCTGTGGTGGGCGCCTATTATTATCTGCGCATCATCAAGATCATGTGGTTCGACGAACCGGTCGGCGGCTTCGTGCCGATGGCGACCGAACTGCGCGTCGTGCTCGGCGCCTGCGGCGCTTTCGTGCTGTTCTACGTGCTGATCGGCGGCCCGATCGGAACCTACGCAGCCGCCGCGGCCAAGACCTTCTTCTAACGGAATGACGTTCAGGCTGGCTCCAACCGCGGCTTCGGAAGGGTTCCGGCTCGAGGCGCACGATACGGTCGGCTCCACCAATGCGCTGGCGCTGGAGCACGCGCGGGCCGGCGATCCGGGCAAACTCTGGGTCGTCTCAAAAAAGCAGGAGGCGGGGCGTGGCCGCCGTGGCCGCGCCTGGGCGACGCCCGAGGGCAATCTGGCAGCGACGCTGCTGGTGATCACCAACACCGAGCTTCGACTTGCCGCGACGCTCGGCTTCGTTGCCGGACTGGCGCTGGCCGACGCGCTCGACGCCGTCGTGCCGAAAGGCAGGATCGCAATTGGCCTGGACGGCGCGAGCCAGGGCAAGAACCGCTTCGAGTTGAAATGGCCGAACGACGTGCTCGCGTCGGGCGCCAAGCTCGCCGGCATCTTGCTGGAATCGGCGATGCTGGATGGCGACCGTTCGGCGGTGGCTGTCGGCATCGGCGTCAATGTGGTGGCTTATCCCAATGATTTGCCCTATCCAGCGACGTCGCTCAACGCGCTGGGGTCGGCTTGCGATGCCGAGACGCTGTTTCTGGCGCTGTCGGATGCGTGGAGCGAGAATGCCCGGCTGTGGAACGAAGGGCGTGGGCTTGCCGCCGTCAGGCGGCGCTGGCTGGCGCGCGCGGCGGGGCTTGGCGGGCAGGTTGCTGTCAGAATTGACGGTAATGTGGTGCGCGGCACCTTCGAGACCATTGACGAAGACTGCCGTTTCGTGATCCGCGACGATGAAGGCTCGGTTCTGACGATCGCCGCCGGCGACGTGCATTTCGGCGCGGTCGCATCGGCCGTCGGTTGACTGGCCAATACGTTTGACTGGCCAGGTATTTGACCAGCTTGAATTTGACCGGCCGACAATTTTGATTGGCCGACAATTTTGACCGGCCCACAATTTGACCGGCAAGGAAGGAAAGACCATGGCGACAGCGGAAAATGCCGAACTTGTCTTCGTGCCGCTCGGCGGTGTCGGCGAGATCGGCATGAACTTCGCCCTCTACGGCTATGGGCCGGCCAATGCGCGCGAATGGATCGTCGTCGACGTCGGCGTTACTTTTCCCGATGCAACCCTGCCCGGCGTCGACCTGGTACTGCCCGACACCCGCTTCATCGAGGAGAATGTCGCCAATCTGCGCGGCATCGTCATTACCCATGCACATGAGGACCACTACGGCGCGCTGCACGACATCTGGCCGAAGCTCAAGGCGCCGGTCTGGATGACGCCGTTCGGCGCCGGCCTGCTGGAAGCCAAGCGGCAGGGCGAGCAAGGGGCGCCGAAGATCCCGGTGACGATCTACCAGGCCGGCGAGAAATTCACCGTCGGTCCGTTCGAGATCGAGGCCATCCCCGTCGCGCACTCCATTCCCGAACCGATGTCGCTGGCGATCACCACGCCGGCCGGCGTCGTCATCCATACCGGCGACTGGAAGATCGATCCGGCGCCGACGGTGGGGCCGATGACCGACGAGGCACGCTTCCGCGCCTATGGCGACAAGGGCGTGCTGGCGTTGATTTGCGATTCCACCAACGCGCTGCGGGAAGGGGAATCACCGTCGGAAGTGGCGGTGGGCGAGGGTCTCAAGGGTGTCATCCAGAATGCCAAGGGCCGTGTCGCCGTCAGCAGCTTCTCCTCCAATGTCGGCCGCATCGTCTCGATCGCCAAGGCAGCGCGGGATGCCGGCCGCCAATGCCTGGTGCTTGGCCGCTCGATGAAGCGCGTCATCGATGTGGCTGATGAACTCGGTTATATGGACGGGTTGCCGGAATTCATCGCCGAGGAGGATTACGGCTTCATCCCGCGCGAAAACCTCGTCATCATCTGCACCGGAAGCCAAGGCGAGCCGCTTGCCGCACTTGCCAAGCTGTCGCGCGACGAGATGAAGTCGGTGGCGCTGACGGCCGGCGACACGGTGGTGTTTTCCTCGCGCACCATTCCCGGCAACGAGAAGGCGATCCTCGAAATCAAGAACCGCCTGATCGATCTCGGCATCAAGATCATCGAGGACGGCGATGCGCTGGTGCATGTCTCCGGCCATCCACGCCGCAGCGAATTGCGCAAGATGTATGAATGGGTGCGGCCGCAGATCGGCGTTCCCGTTCATGGCGAGGCGGCGCATCTGGTGGCGCAGGGCTCGCTGATGTCGACGTCCGGCATCGGCCAGGTGGCGCAGGTGCGCGACGGCGACATGCTCAGGCTGTATCCGGGTGCCGCCGCCATCATCGACCAGGTTCCGTTCGGCCGCATCTACAAGGACGGAAGGCTGATCGGCAGCGATCAGGCGATGGGCATTCGCGACCGCCGCAAGCTGTCCTTTGCCGGCCATGTCGCCGTCAATGTCGTGCTCGACGACAAATACGAACTTGCCGGCGATCCCGACCTCGTCGCCATCGGCGTCGCCGAGGCCGACGGCAGCGGCGAGAGCCTGGAGGACCTGATGATCGATGCGGCAATCGGCGCCGTGGACTCCATCCCCCGCCAGCGCCGAAAAGATCTCGACCTGGTCCAGGAGGCGGTGCGGCGCGCGGTGCGCGGCGCGGCCAACGAAGCCTGGGGCAAGAAGCCGCTGGTGACAGTGTTCGTCACAAGATGAGGGAGTAGGGGAGTATGGCAGTAGGGAAGTAGGAAGTAGGAAGTAGGAGCGCAAACAGTCTGCACTTCTAGATCCTTTTTCCCTACTCCCCTACTGCCTTACTCCCCTACTCCCTTAACCCGGGAGTACCCTATGCTCGGACGCCTCAACCATGTCGCGCTTGCGGTGCCGGATCTGGCCGCGGCTGCGGCGGTCTATCGTGATACGCTTGGCGCCCGCGTAACCGCGCCGCAGGCGCTGCCGGAGCATGGCGTTACGGTGGTGTTCGTCGACGTCGGCAACACCAGGATCGAGTTGCTCGAGCCGCTCGGCGAAGCCTCGCCGATCGCCGCATTCCTCGAGAAGAATCCGTCCGGCGGCATGCACCATCTCTGCTACGAGGTGGACGACATTGTTGCGGCGCGCGACCGTCTCAAGGCCAGCGGCGCGCGCGTGCTGGGCGACGGCAAGCCGAAGACCGGCGCGCATGGCAAACCGGTATTGTTTCTGCACCCCAAGGATTTCTTCGGCACGCTGGTCGAACTGGAGCAAGCATGAGTTGGGTTTCGTTTGTCGCCCTGTTCTTCGCCACATGGTGGGTGGTGTTGTTCGCCGTGCTGCCGTTCAGCATGCGGACACAGGACGAGGACCGGGACGTGACGCTTGGCACGGTTCCGAGTGCACCGCGCGGACCGCATATGCTGCGCGCGGCGCTGCGCACGACAATCGCCACGCTGGTCCTCATGGGTATCTTCTACGGCATCACGAGAGGGCTTGGCCTCGGCATCGACGACATCCCGCATATCGTGCCGGATTTCAACCAGAGCCCAGCGCATTAGCCGGCTATCTACCGTGTCCGGCTATCCCAGCCTAGCCGACGCCCTGAAATCAAGCCGAGCCAGCAAGGTCAACCCAAGAAAAGCCCCGGCGCGGGCTTGGGCTGACGCAACGTCATGTAGTTTGGTAATCTGTCGTGCTAACCAAATGATTGCACAAAAAAAATGCAAGGCGCGAGGCCTTGCAATTTAAACGCGTCCGATCTGTTTCCGGTGTCCGGCGGCAGCGAGTTACCGCGCCTAGATCGCATCCTCCCAAGACTTTGACCGCGTAGGAGGGCAGATTTTTCTCTACCCTCTCGGTTATCTGGGCACACTAGCCTAAGGCGGGTGAAAATGTCACGAAGAATTTTGCCCGGAAACAGGCAATCTCGTGCTGCAGTGCACAATAGTACGGCAGGCGTTGCTTGCGAAACGGCCAGCAAGCCGTGTGCGGCATTTGCGGCGCCTGTGCAGCGCCTGGGCCGGGTTTCCATTCCGCCATGAAATGGCTATGAAGCCGGGGCAAGCAAGCCTGTGCCGCGCCGATTCCGGCGCCGCCATCCTCTCTCACGGACCAGTTCATGCGTTTGTCGCGCTATTTCCTGCCCATCCTCAAAGAAAACCCGCGCGAGGCCGAGATCGTCTCGCATCGGCTGATGCTGCGTGCCGGCATGATCCGCCAGCAGGGGCAGGGCAGCTTTTCCTGGCTGCCGCTCGGCAAGCGGGTGCTGGACAAGGTCTGCCGGATTATCCGCGAGGAGCAGAATCGCGCCGGCGCGCTCGAAATCCTGATGCCGACCATCCAATCGGCCGAGCTGTGGCGCGAAAGTGGCCGCTATGAAGATTACGGCAAGGAGATGCTGCGCATCAAGGACCGGCAAGACCGCGATATGCTCTACGGGCCGACCAACGAGGAGATGGTCACCGAGATCTTCCGCTCCTACGTCAAGTCCTACAAGGACCTGCCGCTCAATCTCTATCACATCCAATGGAAGTTTCGCGACGAGGTGCGCCCGCGCTTCGGTGTCATGCGTTCGCGCGAGTTCCTGATGAAGGACGCCTATTCCTTCGACCTCGATTATCAAGGCGCCAAGGCCGCCTATAACCGCATGTTCGTGTCCTATCTCAGGACGTTTACGCGCATGGGGCTTCAGGCTATCCCGATGCGCGCCGACACCGGGCCGATCGGCGGCGACCTCAGCCATGAGTTCATCATCCTGGCCGACACCGGCGAGAGCCAGGTGTTTTGCCACCGCGATTATCTCTCGCTGGCAGTGCCTGGCGCAGACACGGATTTTTCGAACGACCCCGAGATCGGCGCCATCGTCAAGACATGGACGACGCCCTATGCCGCCACCGACGAGATGCATGACGAGGCGGCATGGGAGAAGGTGCCCGCGAGCGACCGGGTCTCGGCGCGCGGCATCGAGGTTGGGCATATCTTCCATTTCGGCGACAAATATTCCAAGCCGATGGGCGCCAAGGTGACCGGCCCGGACGGCAAGGATCATTTCGTTTCTGGCGGTTCCTACGGCATCGGCCCGTCCAGGCTGGTCGCCGCGATCATCGAAGCCAGTCATGACGATAACGGCATCATCTGGCCGGAGGCGGTGGCGCCGTTCGATGTCGGCTTGATCAACATGAAGGCCGGCGATGCCGAATGCGATCGCGTCTGCGGCGAGCTGCACGCCGCTTTTGTCGCCGCCGGCAAGGAGGTGCTCTACGACGACACCGACCAGCGGCCGGGCGGCAAGTTCGCCACCGCCGATCTGATCGGGCTGCCTTGGCAGGTGATCGTCGGGCCGCGCGGCATCGCCGCCGGCGAGGTCGAAATCAAGAACCGCAGGACCGGCGAGCGCGAGACGCTGCCGATCGCGGACGTGAAGCAGCGTTTCGGTGCCGCCGCATGAACAAAGCGGCGGCAGCAAGACCATCGGGCGCCGGGCCTTTTTCCGGCTTCGAGCGCATGGTGGCGTGGCGCTATCTGCGCTCGCGTCGCAAGGAGACGGTGATCTCGGTCATCGCCTCGATCTCCTTCCTCGGCATCATGCTGGGCGTCGCCACGCTGATCGTCGTCATGGCGGTGATGAACGGCTTTCGCGCCGAACTGCTGACGCGCATCCTAGGCGTCAACGGGCACCTGATCGTGCAGCCGCTCGACATGCCGCTGGAGGACTATGCCCAGGTCGCCGGCCGCATCAACGGCGTGCCCGGCGTTAAATACGCCATCCCCCTGATCGACGGGCAGGTGCTGGCGCAAGGCAATGTCGGCGGCGGCACCGGCGCGCTGGTGCGCGGCATACGCGGCGAGGATTTCGGCAAGATCACCATCGTCGCCAACAATATCAAGGAGGGCTCGATCGTCGGCTTCGACACCGGCGAAGGCGTCGCCATCGGCAGCCGCATGGCCGAGAATCTCGGCCTAGTGCTTGGCGATACGATCACGCTGATTTCGCCCGAGGGCGACATCACGCCGCTTGGCACGACGCCGCGCATGAAAGGCTATCCCGTCACCGCGATCTTCGAGGTCGGCATGTCGGAATATGACAGCTCGATCGTCTACATGCCGTTCTCGGAAGCGCAGCTTTATTTCAACATGGACGGCCGGGCGCAGACGATCGAGATCTACGCCGACAATCCCGACAATATCGACGCGCTGAAGCCGAAGGTCGAAGAGGCGGCGCAGCGGCCGATCGGCCTTGTCGATTGGCGGCAACGCAACAAGACG
This sequence comes from Mesorhizobium sp. M0136, assembly GCF_040322515.1. Taxonomy (NCBI): domain Bacteria; kingdom Pseudomonadati; phylum Pseudomonadota; class Alphaproteobacteria; order Hyphomicrobiales; family Phyllobacteriaceae; genus Mesorhizobium; species Mesorhizobium sp. M0136. The sequence goes on along the minus strand of NZ_JAMYTP010000007.1, from coordinate 238,669 downwards.
TTCTTCGACGCGCTGCAGGTCGAACGCAACGTCATGTTCATGATCCTGACCCTGATCGTGCTGGTGGCGGCGCTCAACATCATTTCGGGCCTGATCATGCTGGTGAAGGACAAGGGCCACGACATCGCCATCCTGCGCACCATGGGCGCGACGCGCAGCGCGATCCTGCGCATCTTCCTGATGACCGGGGCTGCGATCGGTGTTGTCGGCACCATCGCCGGCGTGCTGCTCGGCATCGTGATCTGCCTCAACGTCGAGCGCATCCGCCAGTTCTTCTCCTGGCTGGCCAACGAGCGGTTGTTCAATCCCGAGCTTTATTTCCTGAGCCAATTGCCAGCTCGCATGGATGCCAGCGAGACAATCTCCGTCGTTCTCATGGCGCTGGCGCTGTCGTTCCTGGCGACGCTGTTTCCGGCGTGGCGCGCGGCCAGGCTCGACCCGGTCGAAGCGCTGAGGTACGAGTGATGGCCGATGCCATTATCGAGCTGAAGAGCGTCGAACGGCACTATGTGCAGGGACCGCGCAAGCTGACCATCCTGAACGGCGCCGATTTTTCGCTGAAGCGTGGCGAGATGGTGGCGCTTGTGGCGCCGTCGGGCACCGGCAAGTCGACGCTGCTACACACCGCCGGGCTGCTGGAGCGACCGGACGCCGGCGACGTGATCCTGGCGGGGCGCGCCTGCGGCCGGCTTTCCGACGACGAGCGCACGGCGATCCGCCGCAACGACGTCGGCTTCGTCTATCAGTTCCATCATTTGCTGCCTGAATTCTCGGCGCTGGAAAACATCATGATGCCGCAGCTGATAAAAGGGCTGCCGCGCAAGGAGGCGGCCGAGCGGGCGGCGCAATTGCTCGACTATATGCAGATCGGCAAGCGGGCACAGCATCGCCCCTCCGAGCTCTCCGGCGGCGAGCAGCAGCGGGTCGCCATTGCGCGTGCCGTCGCCAATGCGCCGCTGGTGCTTTTGGCCGACGAGCCGACCGGCAATCTGGACCCGGTGACCGCTTCCTATGTGTTCGAGGCGCTGGCAGCACTGGTCCGGCAATCGGGCCTGGCGGCGCTCATCGCCACCCACAATCACGAGCTCGCCTCGCGCATGGACCGCCGCGTGACGCTGGCCGACGGCAAGGTTGTGCCGCTTTAGGGTGCGCTGCAATTGAGGCGATGACGGCCTGCGAGCTGCCGTGCGCCGTCCCGCCGCTTTCGCGCGCCTGTCGGCCCCGAAACGCCCGGCATCTCCCCCTCAACCCTTTCTTAACCCTGTCGAAATGACCGAGCGCAATTCCGGTGACGCCCGGGCTGCGATCGTTGACATTCGAACAAAATTAGAACAAAATACGAACATACTAACAACAGGAGAGAGTTATGACCGATCTTGTTCAGGATGTCGTTTCGTTGGTGTGCATGAGCACGTTCCTCATTTCCATGGCAATCTGGATCGGCGCGATGTGAGGATTGACGGGCGGGCTCGATGCTGATGAGCGAGGGCCGCCTTCGCATATTGGCGCAGGCATTGGGCGAGTGTTTCAGCCGGCCATGCGGGACACTTCGACAGGCGACACCGCGGCGGGCCCGAACACGTCCTCGAAAGCGGATTTCAGGGCCAGGTCGAGGTCGGCCATGGTCACGGGAAGGCCGAGGTCGACAAGGCTGGTGACGCCGTGGTCCTGGACGCCGCACGGCACGATGCCGCTGAAATGGCTAAGGTCCGGCTCGACATTGATGGCGATGCCGTGAAAGCTCACCCAGCGCCTCAGCCTGATGCCGATGGCGGCGATCTTGTCCTCGGCCGCCGAGCCGTCGGGCAAAGTGGGACGGTCCGGCCGAACCACCCAGACGCCGACGCGGTCCTCGCGGCGTTCGCCGCGTACGTTGAAGGCGGCCAGCGTGCCGATGATCCATTGCTCGAGTGCCGCGACGAAGGCGCGGACATCCTCGCGCCGCCGCTTCAGGTCGAGCATGACGTAGGCGACCCGCTGGCCCGGTCCATGATAGGTGTATTCGCCGCCACGCCCGGCGGCAAAGACCGGGAAGCGGTCCGGCTCGATCAGGTCCTCGACGCGGGCGCTGGTGCCGGCGGTGTAGAGCGGCGGGTGCTCGACCAGCCAGACCATCTCGCCGGCGGCGCCGCTGCGGATTGCCTCGGCGCGCGCCTCCATCACGGCGAGCGCATCGGGATAGGCGGTGAGCCCAGGCTCGATCCGCCATTCGACCGGCGCCGAGCCGGGCAAGGGCAGGAACGACGTGGCGATCTGGCTGCGTTCTGTCATGATATCTCGTCTCGCCACTCATATGGCGGCAATCGGTACAAACGTCCAGTTCCGGCACGTTCGGCCCCTTGAAGAGTTGTGCCGATGTCCGGCCGATTATTGCTAGCCGCGCACTTGTTTCACCGGAAACGATTTGCTACACGCCGCGGGCCGGTTGGTTCCGGCTCCTACCACGTGCGGTCGTGGCGGAATTGGTAGACGCGCAGCGTTGAGGTCGCTGTGGGGCAACCCGTGGAAGTTCGAGTCTTCTCGACCGCACCAATCAGTCTTTTGGCTGTGGAAGTTATTGCGATTTTTCAGGCTTGTCGCACAGCCGTGCAAATACGGCAAAAAGCGCACTGTCACCGTAATTTGTTAATTCGCGTCCTATGCCGTCTGTTCTTTCCCGGACATCTGAGTTCACGGTTGGTGATGGGCATCGCAGCGAAAGCAAGCACCTTTGCGCTTGCCTTGAAGGCATCCTATTCTGGAGGATAGCATCCGCTCGTGGGCATAGAATGTCGGTACTGCCGTTCTTAAGAATTTACGCGCCGCTCAACGCGGTGCTGGCTGCGACTGGGCTTGTGGCGGTGGCTGCGCTCACGACACCGGACATGTCCGGGCGAAGCAGACTGGCTTTGGCTGCCGTGCTCGCGGTCATTTGGGGCATCTATCTCCTGGAATTGGCCGAGAAACTGCTCAGGCGCCGGGCGGGAGACGTTCGGGACAGGACGCCGGCAATCGCCATTGATGCGCTCGCGGTTTTGGTTCCACTCGCCGCATTTCTGCTCGTCGGCACGCCCGACCGGAGCCTCTACTGCGCTGTCTGGCTGCTGAAACCGCTGCGCGATTCAACTTTCTTCCCGCTGCTGGGCAGAATCCTGACCAACGAAGCGCGCAACCTGATCGGCGTCGCCACGGTCTTCGGCATCGTTCTGTTCGGTGTTGCGCTCGCAGCCTATGTGATCGAGCGCGACGTCCAACCGCAAAAGTTCGGCAGCATCCCCCAGGCAATGTGGTGGGCGGTGGTCACGCTGTCCACCACCGGCTATGGCGACGCTATTCCGGAAAGCTTCGCCGGCCGCGTCCTTGCCGGGGCGGTCATGATGAGTGGCATCGGCATCTTCGCGCTCTGGGCTGGCATTCTTGCCACCGGCTTTTATCAAGAAGTCCGTCGCGAGGATTTCGTCCGCAATTGGCAATTGGTCGCCGCCGTGCCGTTGTTTCAGAAGCTCGGCCCGGCCACACTAGTCGAGATCGTGCGCGCATTACGACCTCGCAGCGTGCCGGCAGGCGCTGTGATCTGCCGCAAGGGCGAGACCGGTGATCAGATGTTCTTCGTCGTGGAGGGGCGCGTCAGCGTCGCGACGCCGAACCCGGTGGAGCTGGGCCCTGGCGCCTTCTTCGGCGAGATGGCGCTGATCACCGGCGAACCGCGCTCGGCGACCGTCAGCGCCACAACGGTGGTCTCACTCCTGTCGCTACACTCGGCGGATTTCCAGATGCTGTGCAGCAGCAGCCCGGAGATCGCAGAAATCATTCGCAAAACCGCGCTCGAGCGGCGCGGCGCGGCGCCTAAGGGTTGACCGCACTAGGTGTTTGTCAGGAGGAGGATGCGCTGCCAGGGCGGCCAATTGCCCGCCGACAGTGGCTGGCTGGAACTACATGCTCTGCCGCTGCCGAACCGCCCTCAATACAAATCGCCGCGGAATCGTAGAGAAATGCTTTAGAATCAACGCGGCAGGCGTTGCGGCGCTGCATCTCGACCGCACCATTAAATTCGAAAGCGGAATCTCTTCCTCGTTGAATTCTCGCACGGCGGGGAGCGTCCTTGTCGGGGCACGTGCTTTGTGCCTGATTGCGGTCGCGAGTTTGGCTTATGCGAACTGGCCATCGGCGGGCATGGCCATCCATCGACAAGCGCACATAACTATTCGCGCACCAGGCGTCCGGTCGCCCACCAGATCACCGATACAACAACGATCGATGCGTAGCCGTCCACGGCATAGTGCCAGCCAGTGAACACCGATCCGTACAGGATCAGGGCTGCAAAGGTCCAACCCAGAACGCCAAGCCAGCGATTGATCGATGACAGCAAATAGGCGTTCAATACGGCAAAGGCGACATGCATGCTTGGCATGGCCGAGATGCCGCCGCCAAGACTTGGCCGGCCGCTCTGGTAAGCCTTCAGGAGATATGCCGCGGGTTCCCGCACCATGTAACTATGGTCCAGCCTGTCCAGGGCCGCATTCAATCCGTGGAAGCGATCCACGCCGACAAAGTGGTGGTAGTAAACCGGTCCGACCGATGCCAGCGCCAGGGCCAAGACCGTTCCGAGGATGGACAACGTCAGCGCTGCTGCGCAGAGATAGCGGATGCGGGCAATCTCGTCCGACCAGAGCGACACGAAAAGGATGGTGCCGAACCACTGGTAAAACCAAATGACTTCATAGCTGTTGAAGACGACGGACGACCAATTGTTGCTGTCGAGCTTATGGACGATCTCCCATGGCGGCATCCCGTGCAGCCATTCATCAGCGTCGGCCAACCAGTTGTCGGCATAGTATGGGACGACGGACGGGATGGCGATCTTGTAGGTAGAGAACGCGGTCAAGCTGGCAAAGAAGAACAGCAGCACCAGCAGACAACCACGCCAGCGCCCTTGAGCCAAATCCAGTGCGTAGCGAACCGGTTGCCGCCGGCCATGGATTAGCGCGGCACAGCAGACGCCACCGATAAACAACACCGGGATCCCAACAAGAAATTTGTGAGAATAGATTAAGGCAGACGTATAGAATACTTCCGGGTATAGTGCGGATGCGCCTAAAACATATGTCGCCATGAACAATGAGAGGCGCAATTGCCATATGGCGGAGGGCCTGTAGCGAGAGGCTTCCGTGGTTAGGGCCAAACCAATTTACCCGTTCTTAACGTTTCGCCGGAGAGACACATATACCGATAAGGTAAAAACCTTGCCGCCAGGTTTACTTTTCCCCGGTGGTCGACATTTGCCGCCGGCTCGCATGCGACGGATTGTTTCCCTGTAATCTTGCATCCGCATTTGCTGTCCAAGCCCCTGCGTGAAGGGATTGCCCCGGGGGCTGGAAACCGAACTGGCCGGTGCTTAACGCGGCCTGCCGCCTCCTGTTGACGTATCATAAGTGTTAGCTTATCATAAGTCATGATTTATGATTACGCAGGCATGGTGGCCTTGGCCGATCCGACACGCCGCAAGGTATTCGAGCTCATCGCCGATCGGCCACGCTCGGTCATCGATCTGAAGCGAGTGCTTCCGGTCTCGCAGCCGGCGGTATCGCAGCACCTCAAGGTTTTGAAGGAAGCCCGGCTGGTCCGCGCAGAGCCGAAAGGTGCCAGCAACATCTATCATCTCGACCCGCATGGGCTCGGCGAGATGCGCGCCTGGCTCGACCGCATGTGGGGCGATGCGCTCGACGCCTTCAAACGGGAAGTCGACAACAGCAAGGAGAAGAGGAAATGACGACCATGATCAAGCCCGCGCCGGTCAGGAAGTCGGTGACCGTGGAGGTGCCGCTCGACAAGGCATTCGATGTGTTCACCACAGGATTCGGGCGCTGGTGGCCGGCTTCGCACTCGATCGGCAAATCCGCCCTGACGACCGCGGTGATCGAACCGAAAGCCGGCGGCCGCTGGTACGAGATTGGCGAGGATGGGTCACAATGCGATTGGGGCGACGTTCTCGCCTGGGATCCGCCGTCCAGGCTGACGCTCGCCTGGCGCATTGGAGCCGGCTGGCGCTACGATCCGGCACTGCTGACCGAAGTCGAGATCCGCTTTGTCGCGCTCGGCGAGAACGCGACGCGTGTGGAACTCGAGCACAGGCTTCTGGAGAACATGGGCGAAACCGCAGAGGCGATGCGCGAGGCCTTCGAATCCGAGGGTGGCTGGAGCGGTCTCCTGGACCGCTATGCGGCCGAGGCCAAGCGCCACGCCGCCTGATCGGGAAGCCTTCCATTCCAATACAGCGAGGCCCTCGCACTGTCGGCCTCGCCGTTTTGAATCAGTGTCGATCTCCCCATCTTGTTGACCGGGGCGGGGAGATACGCTGCCCTTTACCTGCCGCCGCGAAGGTTTTGCAGCGCCGCAGGTTTGTAGAACGTCCTCTCCTCCTACCATCCGGTATGCGTTGCGTCGTTTGGACGCGCGAACGGCGCTGTAGCAATTTGCCGTTGCGCATGGTCCTTTCGCAAAATCGATTCCGATTGTCAGGGTCATGCGTTAGACCTGACAGGCACCTTATCCGGAAATCCGATGGCGGGAGGCGCTGGTGGAAGGCCAGGACGAACAGATGACCGGCGCCAGGGCCGTCGAGGAGCGCCGCGCCGACATCTATGACGAGGACGGCGTCATCCTGTCGTCGTTCCTCGCCCAGATCGGGGCCGCGATCGCCGATCGCGATACGCTGACGCTGAAGCGTGAAGTCGACGATCTACACCAGTCGGAACTCGGCCACCTGCTCGAGGCGCTGCACCCCGAACAGCGACGCGCGCTGGTCGAATTGCTGGGCAAGGATTTCGATTTTTCCGCGCTGACCGAGGTCGACGAGGCGATCCGCCGCGACATTGTCGACAGTCTGCCCAATGCGCAGATCGCCCAGGCGGTGCAGGATCTCGATTCCGACGATGCCGTCTACATTCTCGAAGACCTCGACCAGGAGGACCAGGACGAGATCCTGTCGCAACTGCCGTTCACCGAGCGGATCAGGCTGCGGCGCTCGCTCGATTATCCCGAAGAGACCGCCGGCCGCCGCATGCAGACGGAGTTCGTCGCGGTGCCGCCCTTCTGGACGATCGGCCAGACCATCGACTACATGCGCGAGGACAACAACCTTCCAGACCGTTTCAGCCAGATCTTCGTCATCGATCCGAGCTTCAAGCTGCTCGGCGCCATCGACCTCGACCAGATCCTGCGTACCAAGCGCTCGGTCAAGGTCGAAGAGGTCATGCATGAGACCAGGCATGCCATCCCGGCCACAATGGACCAGGAGGAGGCGGCGCGCGAATTCGAACAATACGATCTTCTGTCCGCCGCCGTCGTCGACGAGAACGAGCGGCTGGTCGGCGTGCTGACCATCGACGACGTCGTCGACGTCATCCAGCAGGAGGCCGAGGAAGATCTGCTGCGCATGGGCGGCGTCGGCGACGAAGAACTCTCGGACAGCATCTTTTCGACCTCGCGCTCGCGCGTGCCCTGGCTGCTGGTCAATCTTTTGACGGCTTTCCTGGCGGCTTCGGTAATCGGCCTGTTCGACCGCACCATCGAGCATATCGTGGCGCTGGCGGTGCTGATGCCGATCGTCGCCGGCATGGGCGGCAATGCCGGCTCGCAGACCATGACCGTCACGGTGCGGGCGCTGGCGACCAGGGACCTCGACATCTACAATGCCGGCCGCATCATCCGCCGCGAGATCGGGGTGGGCTTCATCAACGGCATCATCTTCGCCATCCTGATCGGCCTGGTGGCTGCTGCCTGGTTCCACGATCGCAATCTCGGCGGCATCATCGCTGCTGCGATGATCATCAACATGTTCGTGGCGGCTCTGGCGGGCATCCTTATCCCGCTGCTGCTGGACCGCTTCAAGATCGACCCGGCTGTGGCTTCGGCGGTTTTCGTCACCACGGTCACCGATGTCGTCGGTTTCTTTGCCTTTCTCGGGCTCGCCACATGGTGGTTCGGCGTGCGCTGAACGGCACCTCAATTGACTTTTACGTAAATGCCGTGCGAGGCTTTGGAAAGCGCCTTGTCCGCCGATTCTGGTACGCGCCTGAGCGCCGGCGGCGCCGGTCAGTTGGAACTCGCGGCGTGGTCGGGGCATTGGAGTGACGATGCGGGAATATTATTCGATCACGGAACTGACCCGCGAATTCGACGTGTCGACGCGGACGTTGCGCTTCTACGAGGATGAAGGGCTGGTGCAGCCGGTAAGGCGCGGCCGCACCCGGCTGTTCCGTCCGTCGGACCGGCATCTCATCCGCCAGATCATGCGGGGAAAAAGGCTCGGCTTCTCGATCAACGAGATCCGCGAAATCATCCAGATGTACAGGGAGCCGCCCGGCGAGGTCGGCCAACTCAAATTGATGATCAAGCGAATCGAGGAAAAGCGCGAGCATTTGCGCCAGAAACGCCGCGACCTCGAAGAGACCCTGGCCGAACTCGACCAGGCCGAGGAATCCTGCGTCGAGCGGCTGGTGGAACTCGGCGTCACCACATAGGCGCGGTGTCAGCCTCGGCTCAAATCCAGCGCCGCACCCTTTTGGCGTAGTCCCGGTACTTTTTGCCAAATTTGGCGGTCAGCACCTTCTCCTCGCTCTCGATCGTCAGCTTCTGCGTCAGGAACGCCGCGATGACCGCCAGCGGCAGGAACCAGGCGATCCCCGTGACAAACGCGAGGCTGACCAGCAGCAATGTGTTGGCGAGGTAGATCGGGTTGCGGCTGACGGCGAAGGATCCGGTGGTCACCAGATGGTCAGGCACGCCGTTCGGGTTGAGCGTCGTCTTGGCGCGGATCATGGCGCGAATTGCCGTGAACCAGAGCGCGGCAACCGCCACCAATCCCACAAGGCCGGCGGCGAACAGGATGTCGCCGAGAAGATCGCCGATCCACGGCAGCGGATAGAACAGCCCTAGCGCGACGCTGACGATGATGGCGGCGATATAGATCAGCGGCGGCCATGGGATGTGCCCCAGCTTCGGCTGCCCAGGATTTTGCTGCACGGGTTTCGGGTGACTGTCGCTCATTATTGTCCTCCCTCGATTAGCGCGTTCCCGGTTCCGCCGCCTCGGCTTGGGCGGTGCAGGTGCCGGCGAGCTCGCCAATATGCGCCTTCCACTCCAGGGACTGGTCGTTGCTGTAGAGCCGGTCAAGCGAGGCTTCGCCCTGGAGAGTGTCCAGCATGCAGGCACAATAGCTGGAGCAGAACTCGGTGTCGCGTGCCTGCTGGCAGGATATCTGGCAGGATTTCAGAAAACTCACCTCCCTGGTTTCGGCCTGCGCCGGCATGAATTGCGAAAACAGCCAGACCGAGCCGATCAGCACCGGCTGATGGATCAAATAGAAGGCAAGGCTGTGCCGGCCGATGAAGACCAGCGGGTTTGCCCAGCGGCCGGGCGCCAAGGCCGACAGCCGCGTCAGTGCGCCGGAGGTGGCGGCGAGCTTGGTAACCGCGATGCCGGCAAGTACGGCGCCGAACCAGGGCAGCAGCGGAACGTAGTCATTGGAGCGCGGGTTGGTCGCCGACAGGCCGACCCACCACAAAGCCGGATGATCGAAAAGCTCGGATCGCAAGTAGAAAGGCGCGGCGATAACGAGGGCCGCCACGGCAAGCGTCAGCAGCGCCGGCAGCCGCAGGAACGCCAGGCCGAGCAAGCTGGCGAGCGCGATCTCGTGCAATATGCCGAAGAAGATGAAGCCGTCGGGCGTGGCGATGCGGGTGACCAGCGATATTGCGAGCGCTGCCCCGGCAACCATGGCGAAGCGCTTCCAGAAGCCGGTCCAGCGGATTTTTTTGCCATGGGCGAGATAGAGGCTGATGCCGACCAGGAACAGGAAACTCCAGGCGATGCAGCGCGCGTAGATTTTCCACCAGCCGAAGGCGGTGAGGCCGGGATCGGTGTAGCCGAAGAATTCGAGGTCCCAGGTGAAATGATAGCTCGCCATGGCAAGCAATGCGATGCCGCGTGCAATGTCGATAGCGGCGATGCGCTTCGACTTCGGTTGATCCTGAACGGCTGCGCTCGGCGTGTCGATGCTCATTGGTGTCGCTGTCTTGGTTCAGCCCCGGCAAGACGACTATCACGGTTGCCACCGTCAATAGAAGCAGGGCCTTGCGTCGCGTTGGTGACGGTCGGCATCAGGGCTGCTTTAGGCCAGAGCCGGAAAGCCTTTGGCCGGCTTCGTTTTTTGCCGTGAAGGCGTCGGTTTCCTGTTACCCGGCCAGGAATCGCCGCGGCAGATTTGTGCTCCAACCCTGCTTCGGGCGATTCGGCTTCGGGGAACACAATGGCTACCCATGTGCGCCATCCGATCTGGCTTGCGGCCTTGCGGCCGGCGGATGCCCGCACCTTCGCCTCGCTCTATGCGGTCGAATCCTTCGCGCGCGCCACCGTGTCCAGCGTCATCCCGATCCAGGCCTATGAGATACTGCACAACGAGCAGATCGTTTCGATCCTCTACACGATCGTGGCGATGCTCGGCCTGTCGGCGACGCTGTTCATGCCGATGCTGATCGCCCGCTTTGCCCGGCGCTGGGTCTATACCGCCGGCGCCTGCCTGCTGGCCGCCGGCTCGCTGTTCTTCGTCACCCATACGCTGGCCGGCCAGGTGGTCGGCATGCTCTGCCGCGTCGTCGGCGCCGGCGCGCTGGCGATCACGCTCAACCTCTACATCATGGACCATATCCGCAAGACCGATTTCATGCAGGCCGAGTCGCTGCGCATGGCGTGGTCGATGCTTGCCTGGACCGCCGGGCCGACCCTCGGCATTTACCTCTACACGCGTTTCGGCGTCTATGCCGCGCATGGCGCGGTGGCCGTCTTCGCCATGGCTTTGCTGGCGCTGTTCTGGACTTACCGGCTTGGCGATAACCCGTCGATCCGCCCCGGCAAGACGCGGCCGGTCAATCCGCTGGCCAATATCGGCCGCTTCGTCGCGCAGCCAAGGCTGAGGCTGGCCTGGCTGATCGCCTTCGGCCGCTCCTGCTTCTGGACGACGTTCTTCGTCTATGGGCCGCTGTTCATGGTGATCACCGGCGAAGGCAAGCTCGCCGGCGGCCTCTTGGTTTCGGCCGGCAATGCGCTTTTGTTCATGGCAATCTTCTGGGGCAGGGCAGGAAAGCGTTTCGGCGGCCGGCGCACCATGACGTTCGCCTATTTCGCGATGTCGGCAACGCTGCTGGCGGCCGGCGCCGTCGGCGAGGCCGCACCGCTCATCACCGGCGCCTTGCTGCTTTGCGGTGCCTTCTTCACCATCGCGCTGGATGCGCTGGGCTCGACCGCCTTCATGCGCTCGGTGCGCTCGTATGAGCGGGCACAGATGGCGGCGGTCTACCGCACCTATCTCGACTTTTCCGAGCTGACGCCGCCGCTGGTCTATTCCGTGGTGCTGGCGTTCTTCGGCCTGGGCGCGGTTTTCGCGACCCTCGGCCTGCTGGCGGCGATCTGCGGCTTCGTCACCTGGCGCTATCTGCCCAAATCGCTTTGATGTTCGAGCGCCGCATGGCGCGCGCGCACCCAATTGTGGAAGCGGTGCGGTGCCGCATCGAACGCAGGCCGTTCTGTTCGACCGCGCAGATCGCGACGTCTGCGGCGCCAGTTCTCCGGTTTGGCGAGGCGGCGCATTCGCCACACGATCCGGCGGAATTTGGTTTGCCGGGCGCGGCGATTCTGCCTATAGTCGCTGATGTCGTCGGTTCCGTTTGGAACCAAGAGGGAATGCGGTGCGGGCGAAATTGTTTGCCCAATGCCGTGGCTGCCCCCGCAACTGTGTGCGGTAGTCCTCTCCATATGCCACTGAAGGTTCGCCTTCGGGAAGGTGGGGAAGGGCGCTGATCCGCGAGCCAGGAGACCTGCCGGCGACAGGAAACTGACTTCTATGCCCTCGGGTGGAGGGCGAAAGGACAAGACATGAATACCGCTTCCGTTTCGCTCGGCGCTTCCGCCTCCTCGCAGTCGCGTCTCATGCAGCTGGCGCTTGCTGCATTCCTCGGCATTTTCGTCATGGGCTTTGTCGGCTTTTCGCATATCGATGCCGTCCACAATGCCGCGCATGACTATCGCCACTCGATGGGCTTTCCCTGCCACTGACAAGGGGCTGACATCATGACACTGTTTCGCAACGTCGTGTTCATCGCGGCGATCGCAGGGCTTGTGGCCGGCGTCGTTCTCGCCTGCATGCAGGCCTACGCCACCGTGCCGCTCATCCTGAAGGCGGAAGTCTACGAACAGGCCGGCGGCGGCCATGACCATGCCGCGGCACCTGCGGCACCGGCCGAAAACGCAGCGGGCACGATGGCTATGAGCAACGCCGCGCCGGCACCGGCTGAAGCAATGGCTCCGGCTGAAGACGAAGGCTGGGCGCCGGCCGACGGCTTCGAGCGCTTTGGCTTCAGCGTCGTTGCCAATATCGTCACCGGCATTGGCTTCGCACTGGTCCTGGTCGCGGTTTCGGAATTCGCCGGCGGCATCGGCAATTGGCGCCAGGGCCTGTTCTGGGGGCTTGCCGGCTTTGCCGTGTTCACGCTGGCGCCCGGCCTCGGCCTGCCGCCGGAACTGCCGGCGATGCCGGCGGCCGACCTTGTCCAACGCCAGATCTGGTGGTGGGCAACAGTGGTGGCGACAGCGGCCGGTCTCGGCCTTATCGCCTTCCGCAGATCGCTGCCGCTGGCGATTCTTGCCGTGGCGTTGATCGTTGCGCCGCATACTGTCGGCGCGCCTCAGCCCGACAGTTTCGAGACGGCGATTCCGGAAGGCCTGCATCATCAGTTCGTGGTGGCGGTGACGCTGACCAATCTGGTGTTCTGGCTGATGCTCGGTATGGTCGTCGGGCTGGTGCGCGGACGCTTCACCGGCGCGGCAACCAGCCTGCGCGACAGCTTTGCCTGACCGCGCTGCCGGGGCGCTGACCCTGGTCATCGGCGGTGCGCGCTCCGGCAAGAGCGCGCATGCCGAGAGGCTGGTGAGCGCCTGTCCGGCGCCGTGGAGCTATATCGCCACAGCGCAAGCCTATGACGAGGAGATGCGTCAGCGCATCGCGCTGCACCGCTCGCGGCGAGGCGATGGCTGGACGACCATCGAGGCGCCGCTCGACCTTGCCGGCGCGATCGAGGCACTGCCCGACGGCCAGCCGGTGCTGATCGACTGCCTGACGCTGTGGCTGACCAACCACATGCTGGCCGACCATGATGTCGAGGCCGAATGCCGAAGGCTGGCCGATGTGCTGTCGCGGCCGCGCGGCCCGTGGTTCGTGGTGTCCAACGAAATCGGCCAGGGCATCGTGCCGGACAATGCGCTGGCAAGACGGTTTCGCGATGCCGCCGGCCGGCTGAACCAGGACGTCGCGGCGGTCGCCGGCACCGTGCTTTTGATGGTGGCGGGGCTGCCGCTCAAGGTGAAATGACATGGCTGATACTATCGATCCCAAGACCATTGAACAGGGGGACGAGGAACGCCACCGCGCCAAGATGGCCAAGCGCAAGGCGGTGCAGGACGCCGAGGTTGCAGCCAAGACGGTCGAGAAGGGGCTGTTGATCGTCAACACCGGGCCGGGCAAGGGCAAGACCACGGCCGCCTTCGGTCTGGCGCTCAGAATGCTCGGCTACGGCAAGCGCGTCGGCGTCGTCCAGTTCATCAAGGGCAAATGGCACACCGGCGAGAAGGACGCCTTTGCCGCCTTCGGCGACCGTGTCCTCTGGCACGCCATGGGCGAGGGCTTTACGTGGGAGACGCAGGACCTGAAACGCGACATCGCGGCGGCCGAGGCCGCCTGGGCGAAGGCGCTCGAGCTGATGGCCGAGCCGTCGATCAGCCTGGTGGTGCTCGACGAGTTGAACATCGCGCTGCGTTACGACTATCTCGACCTCGAAAAGGTGGTCGCGGCGCTGAAGTCACGCCGCGAAGGCCTGCATATCGTCGTCACCGGCCGCAACGCCAAGCCGGCACTGGTCGAGGCGGCCGACCTGGTCACCGAGATGGCCGTGACCAAGCACCACTTCTCCGCCGGCGTGAAGGCGCAGCAGGGGATTGAGTTCTGAGGGGTGTTGCTGGTTTGTCAAGGTCAGCGCTGCCCCTCATCGCCTGCCGGCGACTTCTCCCCGTGAAGGACGGGGAGAAGGAGCTAGCCGCAACGCTGGCGATCTCCCTCTCCCTGTCTTTTCACGGGGAGGTAAGGCTGAGGGGCAGCGCCGACCTGAACCGATTATTTGAGGCGTTGCCCTATTTTGTTCTTGCTTTGTACCGGCAGCTATGCTACTAATTCCGCTATGGTGCTAATTGGCTCCAACGACCCGCCGCTTGGCGGGTTTTTTGTTTGCGCTCGATCTCGAGCGCAGGTCACGCCAAGATAACAACCACTGCGACCACCCCGAACAGCGCAATCAGCAGCAAGTCGGCGACCTGGTAGAGTTTCAGCGCCCGTCGGACGTCGGTGCTCTCGACATCGTCGCGGCGGCCGCCCTCGCCCATCAACGCGTCTTCGACCATCACGCCGTCGTAGGAACGGGGGCCGGCGAGCGCCAGGCCGAGCGCGCCGGCCATCGCTGCCTCCGGCCAGCCGGCATTGGGCGAGCGGTGTTTTTTCGCATCGCGCCGCACGGCGTGCCAGGCGGCTTTGGCGTCGGCGCCCTTGACCAGGAAAGCCGCAAGCACGATCAGCAGCGCCGTCAGTCGCGACGCCGGCAGGTTGATCCAGTCGTCGAAGCGCGCAGCCGCCCAGCCGAAGGCTTCGTGGCGCGGAGTGCGGTGGCCGATCATCGAATCGGCGGTGTTTGCGGCCTTGTAGGCGACGCCGCCGGCGAGCCCGCCAATACCGATCCAGAAGGCCGGCGCGACGACACCGTCGGAGAAATTCTCGGCAAGACTTTCGATCGCTGCGCGGCAGACAGCGGCCCTGTCGAGCTTTTCCGGATCGCGGCCGACGATCCTGGAGACGGCGATGCGGCCCATGTCCAGTCCGCCGCTGTCGAGTGCGTCGGCCACCGCTTCGACGTGCTCGGCCAGGCTCTTCTGCGACAGCAGCGACGTCGCCAGGATTGCGGTGATCAACAAGCCGAGGGGAATGCTCCAAAGCATGGCTTCGATCCAGAAGGCGAGGGCGGCCGGCACCAGCACGATCACCAGCAGCGCGACGACGCCCCGGCGGCGACGGTCGGCGTCGGAATCAGTGGCGCGGTTGAGCCTGCGGTCGAGAAAGGATATCAGCCTGCCGAACCAGGTGACGGGATGGCCAATGGCATCGAAGAGCCGGGCCGGGTAGCCGAGTACAAGTTCGATGGCCAGCGACAGGAAAGTGATCAGGATCGACATGAAGTCTCTTGATGGGGTAACGGCGGCAGTGGACCACGGCGGAAGCCTTGGCCGGGCGAGGGCGCTTTTCCCTCACGCGCCGCTGCCTTTCGTCGACCTCTCGACCGGGATCAATCCGCACTCCTACCCGCTTTTCGATTTGCCCGCCACCGCCCTGTCGCGATTGCCGGAAACGGCGCGCAGCCGCGACTTGGCTGAACTCGCGGCAAGCGCCTATGGCGCGCCGTCGGCGGCGAACGTCGCGGCGGCGCCCGGCACGCAGATCCTGTTGCCGCGCGTCGCTTCGCTGGTCAGCCCGGGCAAGGCGCTGGTGCTCGGGCCGACTTATGCCGAGCATCGGCGGGCAGCAGCGATCGCCGGCCACACGGCGGCTGAAGTCGATAATTTCGAAGCCCTGGCGGCGGCCAACCTTGCGATCGTCGTCAATCCAAACAACCCGGACGGGCGCGTCGTCGAGCGCGAAAGATTGCTTCGACTTGCCGGGACATTACGCGCCAGAGGCGGGCTGCTGGTCGTCGACGAGGCCTTCATGGATGTCGGCCCGCGCAGCGAGAGCCTGGCCGGCGACGTCGACCAGGGCGGCATCGTTGTGCTGCGCTCGTTCGGCAAGTTCTTCGGCCTGGCCGGCCTGCGGCTTGGGTTTGCATTGGCCGACGCGCTGATGGTCGAGCGGCTGGAGGCGCAATTCGGGCCATGGGCGATTGCCGGGCCGGCGCTCGAATATGGCATAAGGGCGCTTGCCGACACCGGCTGGCAGGCCGGGATGCGGCGCCGTCTGGCCGAGGACGCCGCACGGCTCGACACGCTGTTCGGCCGCTTCGGCGTGCCTGTCGCCGGTGGCACCACGCTGTTCCGCTATCTCAGGCTGGCGAACGCTGCCGGCCTGTTTTCGGCGCTTGGCCAGCGCGGCATCCTGCTTCGGCATTTCGCCGGCCGGCCGGATGTGCTGCGCGCCGGCCTGCCGGGAGCCGACGAAGAATGGCGGCGGCTCGAATCGGCGCTTGCCGGCTGGGCCTCGCGGCGCGACGATGATGCCAAGGGAGAAACGACCCAATGATCCATGTCTGCTCGCTGTCCAAAGTCGAGGAAACGGTGACGAAGACCGGCGCCGGGCGGCTGCTTTCGCTGCTCGCCGCCGGAACGGAGGTGGTGCGACCGGCCTCGATCACCAGGGAAAACCATCTGCATCTGGTCATGCACGACATTGCGGTGGCGCAGGAGGGCATGACCATGCCGGGCGAGGAGCACGTTGTGACCCTGCTCGATTTCGCCCGCCAATGGGACCGCTCGCGGCCGCTGGTGGTGCATTGCTATGCCGGCATCAGCCGCTCGACCGCCTCGGCCTATATCATCGCGGCAGCGCTGGCGCCGAAGCGCGACGAGGCCGAGTTGGCCGAGACTCTGCGCAGGCTGTCGCCGACGGCGACACCCAATCCGCGGCTGATCGCGATCGCCGACACGCTGCTCGATCGCAGGGGCCGGATGATCGAAGCGATCCAGGCGATCGGGCGCGGCGCGGATGCTTTCGAAGGCACACCGTTCGAATTGAAAATCTGAGCCTAAAAACAAATTCCAGGAAAGTGCGCAGGAGTTCTAGGACACGGCCAAGGGGCGAATGATGATCGGGAGAATTTTGGCCATCGTTGTTGGCGTGGTCTGCGCGACAGGCAGCGCCATGGCCGCGTCCATGCCGGCTCTCAAGTCGATCGACCTGGCAGCGCTCCAAGCCACTGTCAAGGGTTTGGCCAAGGAACTTATGCTGCCCGGTGCCATGGTTTTGCTCAAGACTCCGCGGGGCAACCTCGTCTTCGGCTACGGTACGACTGAACTGGGTGCCACGAACTCGCCGCGCGCCGATACCCACTTCCGTGCGGCCTCGAACACCAAGACGATGACCGCCGCTGTTATCGTGCAACTGGTGCAGGAAGGGAAACTGAGCTTTGCCGATCTGATCTCAAAATACGTCCAGCGCGTTCCCAACGGCGACGAGATAACCATTCGGCAGCTCATAACAATGCGGAGCGGCCTCCCTAACTTCACAAATGCGCCGGAACTTGCCGAAAGCCTGGATAGGTATCCTTACAGGGTATGGACCGCCGATGAAGTACTCGGCATGGCGTTCAAACGGCCGCCGGACTTCGCGCCGGGTGCCGAATTCGAGTACAACAACACCAACTACTATCTGCTCGGCCTTGTTGCCGAGAAGATCGACGGCAAGCCGCTCTCGACCATCTTCCGGGACCGCTTGTTCGGGCCGCTCGGCATGAAGAACACGGCGTTGCCGCCGAGCACGTCGAACGCCATCCCCGAACCATACTCAAACGGTTACCTCTACGGCAGTACGTCGTACGCCCTGGCTGATGCGCCCTATCCGGACGACCTCCAGGCTGCGGCCAGGGCCGGAACGCTCAAGCCCAACGACGACACATGGCAGAACCCGTCCGCCTACTTTGCGGCTGGCGGAGTCATCTCCACCGCCGATGACCTCGCGACCTGGATGCGCGCGCTGGTCGGGGGCAAGCTCTTCAATGCCGACTTCCAGCGGCAGTGGCTTGCAAGCCCTGTGGCGCCGGAGCCGGGCGAACCCGCCATGCAAAAATACGGCTATGGCATCCTAACGCTGACCTTCGGGCCTAACGTAATCTACTATCACGAAGGCGAGATGCCCGGTTACCAGTCCTTCATGGGCTACGATCCGGCCAATGACGTCACCCTGGTCATATGGACCAACCTGACTCTCGCGCTCGACGGCCAGGCGACCGCCAACACCTTGATGGTGAAGATACTGGACGAAATCTACACGGTGTCGCCGCTTCAAGAGGGGAAGTGAGGATCCTCGCGCGAATGGAATCGCCCCTCGTGAGCGAGGCCTGAGCTGGTGGGATCGAACACCTACGCCAGCCAATCCGCCAGCTTGGCCTTGCGCATGTCCCTAACCAAGCCGATGAAGCCGTCGGCCTGATGCTCGGCGGTGAGCCGGCCTTTTTCGGCGGTGGCAATGCTGGCGTCGCCGACCACGCCATTCGGGTTGAGATCGCTGGCGATCCAGGCGAAGGCGTGCGTTCCGGTGTGGCGCAGCAGCGAAAATTCCTTTTCGGCGCGGGCAACCTTGGACACGAAATTGTCGGCCTTGGCCATATCGACGAGGTCGGACCGGAAATGCAGCATCAGCGAGGTCTCGACGTCGCCGCCATGAATGCCGTGGCGGCCTTCGAGATCGGTGTACATACCGGCCGGCCGGCCAAAGCGCTGCCAGCTGGTCTTCACCGCCAGCATCTTTGCCCGCACACGCAATTCGCGGGTGACGATGCCCATGATCTCTTCATTGCCGCCATGCGAGTTGACGACAATCAGTTTTCGGACGCCGGCGCGCGCGACCGACAGGCCGAGTTCGGTCCATGCCTCGACCAAGGTCGTCGCCGGCAGGGTGAGGGTGCCGGGCGCATGCAGGTGCTCGTTCGACTTGCCTACCGCCTGCACCGGCAGGATGCGGATGTCGAGATCGCCGGGCAGGCGGGCGATCACCGTTTCCAGCATACCGTTCATGATCGAGGTGTCGGTCGAAACCGGCAGATGCGGCCCGTGCTGCTCGATCGCTGCCAGCGGCAGAACGGCAATGGTCGCCTCAGGATCGATGGTCGCGTATTCGGTGGTCCGGTAGTCACCCCACCATACGCGCTTTTTTGTTCCGGCCATTTTGAACCTCGAAGAGACTGAATGGGCGTTTGCGCTGCCCCTCACCCTTAGCCTCTGCCCGTGAAGGACGGGGAAGAGGGGGATCGCCAGCGTTCCGGCTCGCTCTTCTCCCCGTCACTACACAGGGAGAAGGTGCCGGCACGCGGATGAGGGGCCGCGCCAACCTTTGTCGTGTAACTTGAGATCATCGGCCTGTCGATTCCAGCCGCTGGCCAGCGCTGCTCAACCCGCCGCGATGACCTCGATCTCGACCTTGAATTCCGGCCGGGCAAAACCTGAAACGATCATCAGCGTCGAGGCCGGCGCAGGGCTGGCGAACAGCCGGTCGCGAACCTCCATATAGGGGCGCAGGAAGGCGCGGTCGGTGACGTAGGCGTTGATGCGGACGATGTCGGACAGGCTGAGCCCGGCCTCGCCGAGAATCGCCGATATGTTCTGGAAACAGAGCTCGGCCTGTGCGCCGGCGTCTTCCGGGATCTGGTCGTCCGCTGTGATCGCGACCTGGCCCGAACACAGCACCAGCCGCTTGTCGGGCGGCAGCTCGACGCCGTGGCTGTAGCGGGCGAAGGGCGGCTTGATCGACTTCGGCGTGAGAAATTTGAACATGGCAATCTCCGTTCACGGCAGCCTATCGCATCGGCCCGAAAATCGAGATCGATTTTCGGAAAGCACGATGCGACAGGATACGAAGTTTTAGAGCGTACTTTGTGCGTCCAAGTGGACGCACGTCGCTCTAATGCGGGATCGATGCGGGCATCAAGATGACGGTGCATGTCACGAGTGCGATTGTGGACAGGCGATCAAAAAATAGGCACGATGCCTTTCGTACAGCATGACCCGTCCGGCCTTCGCGCCGCCATTGCACAGGCGGGCATTGCACAAGCGGGCGGTCCCGGCGCAACGCGCCGGTGGCATGTGTCTTGCTTCTTGAAACAATGGTGTCGAGCCCGCCGCGTAACGCGCCGGAGCGAACAAAGGGTGGTGTGGATGTACGGAAAACTGAAGATTTCGGCCGGCGCGATCGTGCTGCTTGGCGCAGGCACGCTTGCTGCGGCAGCGAACGAAAAAGTCACCTTCGGCACCAATTGGCTGGCCGAGCCGGAGCATGGCGGTTACTACCAGGCGGTGGCGGATGGCACCTATGCGGCCTGCGGCATCGACGTGACGATCATGCAGGGCGGCCCACAGGTCAGCGGCCGGCCGCTGCTGCTGGCCGGCAAGATCGATTTCTACATGGGCGGCAATTTGCTGTCGGCCTTCGATGCCGTGCAGCAAGGCATACCGATGCGCGTCGTCGCCGCCGACTTCCAGAAGGACCCGCAGGTCATCATGTCCCATCCCGGCCAGGGGCTGGACAAATGGGAAGACCTGAAGAACGCCGACCAGTACATCCTCGGCGACGAAGGTGCGCAGACCTTCTTCCAGTGGATGGTCACCGACCTTGGGTTCGATGCCGCCAAGCGCGTGCCATACACCTTCAACCCTGCGCCGTTCATCGCCAACAAGAAGTCGATCCAGCAGGGTTACGTCACCTCGGAGCCATTCGCCGTTCAGAAGCAGGGCGGTTTCACGCCGAACCAGTTCCTGCTGGCCGACTATGGCTGGGACACATATGCAACGACGGTCGAGACCATGCAGGAGACGATCGACAAGCGGCCCGAGGTGGTCCAGTGCTTCGTCGATGGTTCGGCCAAGGGCTGGTACAATTATCTCTACGGCGACAACAAGGCCGCCAACGAAATGATCAAGAAGGAAAATCCGGACATGACGGATGAGCAGATCGCCTTCTCGATCGAGCAGTTGAAGAAGTTCGGGGTGGTCGATTCCGGCGACAGCGAAAAGCTTGGCATCGGCGCCATGACCGACGCGCGCATCCAGAGTTTTTACGACAAGATGGTCAAGGCGAAGGTCGCGCTGGCGGGCATCGACATCAAGAAGGCCTACACGCTTTCCTTCGTCAACAAGGGCGTCGGGCTCGACCTGAAGAAGTAGACCGTGAAGCTGGAGAAAGTGGCGCAACAGCCAGGAAGTGTACCGGGGCCGACGCTGTTGGCGCTGCGTGGCGTCGGCAAGGTTTTTTCCAACGGCGTCACCGCGCTCAGCAATGTCGAGCTGACGATCCGGGAAGGCGATTTCCTCAGCCTGCTCGGCCCGTCCGGCTGCGGCAAATCGACGGCGCTGCGGCTGATTGCCGGCCTGTCGACGCCGACCTCGGGCCTGCTCGACTGGCGCGGCAGCGGCGCCCGCGATCGTTCGAATATCGGCGACCGCTCGAATATCGGCTTCGTCTTCCAGGAGCCGACGCTGCTGCCCTGGGCCGACGTCTTCGACAATGTCTGGCTGCCGCTGCGGCTGAAGGGCGTGTCGCGGGCCAAGGCGGCACCGACGGTGATGGAGATGCTGGCGCGGGTTCACCTGACCGGCTTCGAGAAGGCGGTGCCGCGCGAACTGTCGGGCGGCATGAAGATGCGCGTCTCGATCGCCCGCGCCATGGTGACCAAGCCGCGGATTCTGTTGATGGACGAGCCGTTCGCGGCACTCGACGAGATCACCCGCTTCAAGCTCAACAATGACCTTCTGGAGCTATGGCAGGATGAGCGTTTCACCGTCGTTTTCGTCACCCACAGCGTCTTCGAAAGCGTTTTCCTCTCCAACCGTGTCGTCGTCATGGCGGCGCGGCCGGGCCGAGTGTTCGCGGAGCTTGCCGTCGACGCGCCCTATCCGCGCGACGAGGCGTTTCGCACCTCGCCCGACTATGCCGCGCTCTGCCGCCAGGCATCCGACGTGCTGATCGGCGCCATCAACTCAACTGCCGGACCGCATCATGACGGCCATTGAAGAACCAGTCCTGGCGCTCGACCCGGAGGAGGCGCGCCGCGTCCGCCAGGAGCGCTTCGAGCGCATCGGCAGATGGCTGCTGCCGCTGGCCATCATGATCCTGGCGATCTGGCTGTGGGACCGTGTCTGCGTCTGGAACGACATCCCGAAATACATCCTGCCGCGTCCCGGCGTGG
This sequence comes from Mesorhizobium sp. M0136, assembly GCF_040322515.1. Classification (NCBI taxonomy): domain Bacteria; kingdom Pseudomonadati; phylum Pseudomonadota; class Alphaproteobacteria; order Hyphomicrobiales; family Phyllobacteriaceae; genus Mesorhizobium; species Mesorhizobium sp. M0136. Next base: position 216,653 of record NZ_JAMYTP010000007.1, on the reverse strand, counting down.
TACTGCAGACGTTGCATGACGATGCCGGGCTGCTGTTCTCCTCGCTGCTGGTGACACTCAGGATCACCTTCTTGAGCCTGCTTCTCGCCGTCATCGGCGGCGTCGGGCTGGCGGTGCTGTTCGCTCAGTCGAAATGGGTGGAGATGTCGTTCTTTCCGTTCGCCATCGTGCTCCAGGTGACGCCGATCGTCGCGATCTTTCCGCTGATCAACATCTATGTCGACAACCAGACGACAAAGCTTTTGCTTTGCGCCTGGATCGTCGCCTTCTTCCCAATCCTCTCCAACACCACGCTCGGCCTCAATTCGGTCGACCGCAATCTGCGCGACATGTTCAAGCTCAACGGTGCGACCCGCTGGCAGCAGTTGCGCTACCTGCGGCTGCCGGCGGCGATGCCTTATTTCCTCGGCGGGCTGAAGATCGCCGGCGGGCTGTCGCTGATCGGCGCGGTGGTGGCCGAGTTCGTCGCCGGCGCCACCGGCCAGTCGTCCGGCCTCGCCTCGCGCATCATCGAGGCCGGCTACCGGCTCAACGCGCCAAGGCTGTTCGCCGCGCTGATCCTGATCTCGCTCACCGGCATCCTGATCTTCCTGGTGCTGTCGCTTGTATCGCATCTCATTTTGCGGCGCTGGCACGAGAGCGCATTGAGGCAGGAGCGGTAGGCATGGTCGGCGCCGTTACCCCCCTCGGTCCTGCCGGACATCTCCCCCTCATGGGGGGAGATTGGACCTCATTCCGGATTTCGCCAATTACTGACGTGGCAAGGCGTGTGCCCCGGTTGAAGCTGCCGATCTCCCCCCTTGAGGGGGAGATGTCCGGCAGGACAGAGGGGAGTGCGGCTTGATACCAGCCTCTGGTCCTTATCATCTTGCAAACGTTCGTGTTCATCAGTCGCTGACGCCAGGGCTTGCCGCAGCATTCGATGCCGACGGCTTTGCGCTTACGGATATCGCCGTCGCCAATGGAAAAATCTCCAGCATTGCAGCACATCAGCGATCCAACACGCCAGCAGGCGCCACCGATCTCGGCGGCCGGATCGTCTTGCCCTGCTTCGTCGACTGCCACACCCATATCGACAAGGGCCATATCTGGCCTCGAAAGCCCAACCCGGACGGCACCTTCATGGGCGCGCTGAACGCAACGGGCGCCGACCGGGCGGCGCGCTGGAGCGCCGACGACGTTGCCCGCCGCATGGATTTTTCGCTGCGCTCGGCCTATGCGCATGGCACCAGGGCGCTGCGCACGCATCTCGACAGCGTTGCGCCGCAGGAAGAGATCTCCTGGCCGGTGTTCGAGACGATGCGGGATAAATGGCGCGGCCGCATCGAGCTGCAGGCGGCCTGCCTGCTCGGCATCGAGGGCGTGCGCGACAGGAAATGGTTCGAGAGGCTGGCCAAGCGAGTGGCTGCGGCCAACGGCGTGCTCGGCGTCGTCACCTATATGGTGCCGGATCTCGAAGAACTGCTCGACCAGGTATTTGCGCAGGCGATCAAGCACGGCCTCGACCTCGATTTCCATGCCGACGAGACCGACGATATCGCGGCGATCTCGTTGAAGAAAATCGCCGAAGCCGCCCTTTGGAACGGTTTCGAGGGGAACATCCTGGTCGGCCATTGCTGCTCGCTGGCGCGCCAGCCCGATCTCGACGTGCTCGACACGCTAGACAAGGTCGCCAAGGCCGGCTTGGCGGTGGTGTCGCTGCCGATGTGCAATCTCTATCTGCAGGACCGGCGCGGCGACAACACCACGCCGCGCTGGCGCGGGGTGACGTTGCTGCACGAGATGAAGGCGCGCGGCATTGCCGTGGCCGTCGCCTCCGACAATACGCGCGACCCGTTCTACGCCTATGGCGATCTCGACATGCTTGAGGTTTACCGGATGGCGACGCGCATCCTGCATCTCGACCATCCCGTCGCCGACTGGCCGCAAGCGGTGACTTCGACGCCGGCCAAGGTGATGCGGCTCGACGGTTTCGGCACGCTTGCCGCCGGAGCGCCGGCCGATTTCGTCGTCTTCAAGGGGCGGAGCTGGACGGAATTGCTGTCACGGCCCGAATCGGATCGCATCGTTGTACGCGACGGCCTGGCGATCGAGCGCCAGTTGCCCGATTATGCCGAACTCGATGATCTGATGGTGGAATGATGGATATTGCGGCGCTCAAGCGCGACCTGCACGGTTTGAAGATCGACGACCATCCGGCGATCGTCCAGCAGAAGAGCCGCGACTTCTACTGGTACAGCCCGGTGCTGAAGCAGCAGCTCGATCACGTCACCGGCGACCTGATCGTGACGCCGAAAACCGAAGACGAGGTCGTCCGCATTCTCGCCGCCTGTCACCGGCATGGCGTGCCGGTGACGCCGCGCGGCAGCGGTACCGGGAACTACGGCCAAGCGATGCCCTTGTCCGGCGGCGTCGTGCTCAATCTCGCCGAGATGAACGCGGTCAAGACGATCGCCCCCGGCCGTGTCGTCACTGGCCCCGGCGCCGTGCTCGCCGACATCGACAGAGCGACGCGGGCGCATTCCGGCCAGGAGCTCCGCATGTCGCCGTCGACCTACAACACGGCATCGATCGGCGGCTTCGTCGCCGGCGGCTCCGGCGGTATCGGCTCGATCCGCTGGGGCGGACTGCGCGATCTCGGCAATGTCATCCGGCTGAGGACCGTGACGATGGAGGCTGAGCCGCGTGTCATGGAGCTCACCGGCGAGGACGTGCTGAAGGTGATGCATGCCTACGGCACCAACGGCATCATCACCGAAGTCGAGATGCCGCTGACCGCCAGCTATGACTGGATCGACGTCATCGTCGGCTTCGACGATTTCATGGATGCGGCCGGCTTCGGCAACGACCTCGCCATCCAGGACGGCATACTGGCGAAACTGATCACGCCGATCGCAGCACCGATCCCCTACGATTATTTCAAGCGCCACCAGCGGTTTTTCCGGCGCGGCCAAAGCATCGTCGTCCTGATGATCGCACCGCATGCAATGGATGCCTTCCTCGCCTTCACGGCGCGCAGCAAGGGCGAGATTGTCTTCCGCGCCGACAAGGAGGCCGATCTCAAAGGGTTGCCGCCGGCCTATGAGCTGACCTGGAACCACACGACGCTGCGTGCCATCCGGGTCGATCCGACGATCACCTACCTGCAGACCCGCTACCCTTCGCCGGACCACCTCGGCCACGTCAAGGCGATGGTCGATCGCTTCGGCGACGAGGTGCCGGCGCATCTCGAATTCATCCGCTTCGACGGCGCCATCGGCATCGCAGGGCTGCCGCTGGTGCGTTTCACCACGGCGGAGCGGCTCGACGAGATCATCCGCATCCACGAGGACAATGGCTGCTGGATCTTCAACCCGCACCGCTACACGCTGGAAGAAGGCGGCATGAAGCGCACCGACGAGGTGCAGCTCGCCTTCAAGCGCGAAACCGACCCGCAAGGGCTGCTCAATCCGGGCAAGATGATCGCCTGGGAAAACCCGGACTATGATTATCGCTCGGGCAAGTCGTTCCTTTTCAAGGGGCTGGAGAACGCGGGTTGAACGTCCTCGTCCTCTACGCTCATCCGGTGGAGACCAGCTTCAATGCCGGCCTGCACCGGACCATCGTCGAGCGCCTGAAGTCGGCCGGCCATGTGGTCGACGACTGCGACCTCTATGCCGAGAATTTCGATCCCAGGCTGACGCGCGCCGAACGGATGTCCTATCACGACGAACGCAGCGACGGCGATCCGGCGTCGCCTTATGTCGAGCGCTTGCTGCGGGCCGAGGCGCTAGTGCTGTCGTTTCCGGTGTGGAACTTCGGCTATCCGGCCATTCTGAAGGGCTTTTTCGATCGCGTCTTCCTGCCCGGCGTGTCGTTCAAGCTGGTCGCCGGCAAGGTGCAGCCGTCACTGCACAATATTCGCAAGGTGGTCGCGGTCACGACCTATGGCGGCAGCCGGTTCCGAGCCATGCTGATGGGTGACCCGCCGCGCAAGCTGGTCAATCGGGTGCTGCGTGCGACGATCAAGCCCGGCGGGTCGGTTTCCTACCTTGCGCATTACTCGATGAACCTGTCGACCGAGGGTAGTCGGACGAGGTTCGTGGCGAAAGTCGCGGCCAGGATCGACGCGTTCTGAGGTGCGCTACATCCGCACTCGTTCCGCCTTCGGATCGTACATCGGTTTAAGCGACGCCTCCGCCGCAAAGCGCTCGCCGGCGATCTCGATCTCGTAGGACGACGACAGGACATCCGCCTCGCTCTCGCCCTTGCAAGGCACGTAACCAAGCCCGATAGCGCCGCCGAGATGATGGCCGTAATTGCCCGAGGTAATCGGGCCGACGATCTTGCCGTCGCGCAGGATCGCCTCGTTGTGGAAGAGCAGCGGCTCGGTGTCGTTCAGGCGAAACTGCACCAGCCGGCGCGACAGGCCGGTTTCTTTCTTCTTCAGCACCGCATCGCGGCCGAGGAAGTCTCCCTTGGCCGTCTTCACGGCAAAGCCGAGGCCGGCCTCCAGCACATTGTCTTCGTCGGTGATGTCGTGGCCGAAATGCCTGAAGGCCTTTTCGATGCGGCAGGAATCCAATGTGTGCAGGCCGCATAGCTTCAGGCCGACGTCGGCGCCGGCTTCTTCTATCGCCTCGAAGACGTGGGCGGCCTGATCGGTCGAGACATAAAGCTCCCAGCCGAGCTCGCCGACATAGGTGACGCGGTGGGCGCGGGCCAGCCCCATGCCAATTTCGATCTCCTGAAACGTCCCGAACGGGTTGTTTTCGTTTGAAAAATCGTTGGGGCTCACCCTTTGAATCAGCTTTCTCGCATCCGGGCCCATCAGGCAGAGCACGGCTTCGGCAGCGGTCACATCGGTGATGACGACGAACTCGTCGGCGAGGTGTTTTCGCAGCCAGGCCAGATCGCGCTGCAGCGTCGCACCGGGCACGACGAGGAAGAAGGCTGTTTCAGACAGCCGCGAGGCGGTGAGGTCGCTCTCGATGCCACCGCGCTGGTTGAGCATCTGGGTATAAACGATCTTGCCCGGCGCCACATCCATGTCGTTGGCGCAGAGGCTTTGCAGGAAGGCGCAGGCGTCGCGGCCTTCGACGCGGATCTTGCCGAACGAGGTCATGTCGAACAGGCCGACGCCGTTCCTGACCGCCAGATGCTCCTCGCGCTGGTTGTCGAACCAGTTCTGCCGTTTCCAGGAATAGCGGTATTCGCGCTCCTGGCCGGGCCTAGCGAACCAGTTGGCGCGCTCCCAGCCGGCGACCTCGCCGAACACTGCACCGCGCGCTTTCAGATGCTCATGCAGCGGCGAGCGCCTTATGTTCCGCGAAGTCGCCATCTGCCGGTAGGGGAAATGATCGGCGTAGAGCAGGCCGAGCGTTTCGGAGACGCGCTCCTTGAGATAACGGCGGTTCTTCTGGAACGGCTGGGCGCGGCGGATGTCGACCTCCCAGAGATCGAAAGGCGCCTCGCCGTCATTGATCCATTGCGCCAGCGCCATGCCGGCGCCACCGGAGGAGACGATGCCGATCGAATTGTAGCCGGTCGCCATCCAGTAGCCGGAAAGCTCCGGCGCCTCGCCGAGATAGTAGCGATCGTCGGGCGTGAAGCTTTCGGGGCCGTTGAAGAAGGTGTGGATGCCGGCGGTGGCCAGCATCGGCATGCGGTTAACGCCCATTTCGAGGATCGGCTCGAAATGATCCATGTCCGAGGGCAACTGGTCGAAGCAGAAATCCTCGCTTATGCCGTTCATGCCCCACGGCTTGGCTACCGGTTCGAAAGCGCCGAGCATCATCTTGCCGGCATCTTCCTTGTAGTAAGCGCACTCGTCCGGGACGCGCAGCACCGGCAGGCGGGAAAGCCCGGCGATCGGTTCGGTGACGAGATAGAAATGTTCGCAGGCGTGCAACGGAATAGTGACGCCATTCTGGGCGCCAAGCTCGCGTGCCCACATGCCGGCGCAGTTGACGACGATGTCGGTATCGATCGTGCCTTGCTCGTCGCCCTGCGCCCAGGACACCCCGGTGACGCGGCCGGCCCTGGTATGGACCTTGGTCACCTTCACATTCTCGACGATCGTCGCACCGCGCTGGCGCGCGCCCTTGGCCAAGGCCATGGCGATGTTGGCGGGGTCGCACTGGCCGTCGAGCGGCAGATGCACGGCGCCGACCACATCGGATACATTTAGATGCGGGTACATCTGCTTGACTTCACCTGGCGAAATCTCGCGCACGTCGACATCGAAGGCGCGGGCGAGAGACGCCTGCCGATAGATCTCGTGCTTGCGCTCGTCGGTCAGCGCCACGGTGATCGAGCCGACCTGGCGCATGCCGGTGCCGACGTCGGTCTCGGCCTCGAGCTTGACGTAGAGGTCCGCCGAATATTTCGCCAGCCGCGTCATGTTCTGCGAGCCGCGCAATTGGCCAATCAGGCCGGCAGCGTGCCATGTCGTGCCTGACGTCAGCTGCTTGCGCTCGAGCAGCACGATATCGGTCCAGCCGAGTTTGGCCAGATGATAGGCGACCGAGCAACCGGAGACGCCGCCGCCGATGATGACCGCCCTTGCTTTGGGAGGAATGGCCTTGGTCGGAATGGCTTTGGTGGGCGGGGCGCTCATGCGGCCTCGCGGCGATAGCTGGATGCGAAGCGGCGCAGGCGTGTGGCAGCCTCCATCAGCACCGGCTCAGGCTGGCAGAGGCTGAAGCGGATGTGGCCTGCTGCGGCCGCGCCGAAGCTCGAGCCGGGCATAACGCCGACCTTCTCCTGGTCGAGGAAAGCCCAGGCGAATTTTTCGTCGTCTGGCTCGATCGCCGATATGTCGAGCATCACATACATGCCGCCTTCGGAGCCGCGCACGGTGACGTTGTTCATCCCGCGCATGGCATCGAGAACGACGGCGCGCCTCGCGGCATAGCGCTCGGCGATCTCCTCGACGCCGTAGCCGTTTTCGAGCGCCTCGGCGCAGGCGAGGCTGATGAAGGCTGGCAGGCCGTAGGTCATCACCAGATTGAGGTCGGTCAGCAGCGAGATCATCTCCTCGGGCCCGGTCAGCCAGCCCATGCGCCAGCCGGTCATGCCGTGGCTCTTGGACATCGAATTGATGACCAGCGTGCGTTCCGCCATGCCAGGCAGCGAGCGTGGTGAGACGTGCTCGCCGCCGCCCAGCGTCCAGTAGACCTCGTCCGACAGCAGCCAGAGGTCATGCTCGCGGCAGATCTGCGCCAGCTCTTCCAGGCGCTCGCGCGAATAGACGGCGCCCGTGGGATTGTTCGGCGTGTTGATCAGGATGGCGCGGGTGTTCGGCCGAAGGGCGGCGCGGATGTCGGCGGCGCGCGGCTGAAAGCTGTCTTCGGCGGGGGTCTCGACGACGCTGAACTCGGCGCCCGCCGCACTGAAGGTATTCGGATAGGTGGCGTAATAGGGCGCAACGACGATGGCATGGTCGCCCTGGTCGAGAACCGCTTGAATGGCCGCGTAAAGCGCGGCCTGCCCGCCCGGCGTGGCGATGACCTGGTCGGGGCTGGTCGCAACCCCGGTGCACCGCGTCGACGCCGCCGCCATCGCCTTGCGCAGGCGTGGAACGCCGGCAAGCGGGGTGTAGTGGTGATTGCTGGCGCGGACGGCCGTCACGCAGGCTTCGATCGTCTCGCCCGGCGTGTCAAAATCATGGTCGCCGACCGACAGCATGATGATGTCCTCGCCGGCCTGCTTGCGCGCCCAGGCAGCGGAATGAACCTCCCAGCCATCCTTGCCCAAAGGCACGATGCCGGAAATGCGCGATGATGGTCTGGGCATTACGCTACTCCCGAAATTTCGTAGCCGGCCTGTTCGAGCCGGTCGCGCAGCGCGGCGATGTGGGCCGGTCCGACTTCGCAGCAGCCGCCGACGATGCCGGCGCCAGCCTCGACCCAGCCGATCGCCTGGCCGGCATAGGCATCCGGATCGAGGTCGTGGCGGGCGTGCAGCACTTCCACGGTGCCGCCATGCTTGAGTGCCTCGACCGAAGTGAAGCCGTTGGCATAGGCGCCGACCGGCCCGCCGAGGGCGATCAGTTCGGGGAGCGCTGCAGCGATCGCCTCGGGCCGGCAGCAATTGATCAGCCGGGCCGCGACGGGCAGGCCGTCGAGAGCGCTTGCCGCCGCCGCAATGGCTTCGCCGCTGCGCAGGCGCGGCGCGCCGTGGTCGGCGAGCGTCCACGACACCCATACGGGCTTGCCGCTTTCCGATGCCGCGGTGACGGCGGCGCGCGCCTCTTCGGCCGACGCCATGGTTTCGCACAGAAACAGATCGACGCCGTCCGCCTGCTCGGCAACGATACGGCGATAGACGTCGAGCGTATCCTGGAAGGATATCGTCAGCGCTGGCGCATAGCTGCCGAACAGCGGCGACAGGCAGCCGGCGATCGCCGTGTCGCCGGCTTGGTCGCGCGCTTGCCTTGCCAGTTCGATGCCGCGCTTCTGCAGCGGCTTGAACAGCTCTTCCGCGCCTTCGCGCGCCAGCCGCTCCGGCGTTGCGGAATAAGTGTTGATGGTTATGACGCGGGCGCCGGCGCGGATAAATTCGGCATGCAGGTCGCGCACCAGATCCGGTTCGTCGATGAGCACCCTGGCCGACCACAGCGGCGTCGGCTCGGAGCTGCTGCGGCGGACCAGCTCTTGGCCCATGCCGCCATCGGTGAGGATCACTTTCTTCATGCTCTGAGCCTCTCGTTCTTTGGATCCCATAACGGCTCATCCTCCTGCACGACCGCCCGAAAACGTTCGCCGAAGATCTCGACCTCGACCGCCGTTCCCGGCCCGGTCAGGTCGGCGCGCAGCATGCCGAGCGCGATCGATTTGTCGATACGATGACCCCAGCCGCCGGACGTCGTCTCGCCGACGATCCGGCCGTCATGCCACAGCGTCGACATATAAGGCGCATCGCAGTCGCCGGGGTTTTCGACGACAAGCGTGACGAAGCGTTTCTTGACACCCTGCTGCTTCTCGTTCTGCAGCGCTGCCTTGCCGCGGAAGTCAGGCTTGTCCCATCTGACGAAGCGCTCCAGCCCGCCCTGCAGGATCGAATAGGCGGTCGACAGGTCGCCCTTCCAGGTGCGGTAACCTTTTTCGAGCCGCAGCGAATCCAGCGCGTACATGCCGAACGGTTTCAGGCCGTGCTTCTGGCCAGCTGCCCAGACGGTGTCGAAGATCGCTGCAGTATCATCGATCTTGCTGTGGATTTCCCAGCCGAGCTCGCCCGCGAAGGACACGCGCACCAGCTTTGCCCAACGTCCGGCGATACTGGTCTCCTGATGCGTCAGCCAGGGCAGGGTGAGGTCGGCCGCGCAGAGTTCGGCCAGGATTTTTCGCGAGTTGGGGCCGGCGAGGATCTGGGTAGAGTATTCCTCCGTCCTGTCGATCAGCTTGAATGTGGCGTCCTTCGGAATGCGCGATTTCAGCCATTCGAGATCATGCCACTGAGCCACAGCGGCGGTGATCAGCGTCATCAGGTTCTCGTCGTGGCGGACCACCGACATCTCGGTGACGATGCGGCCCTTGTCGTCGGCAAAATAGACGAGGCCGATGCGGCCGGGTTTCGGCACCAGGCCTGTGACCTGGAGGCTGAGCCATTCGGCCGCACCTGGACCATCGAGATTGAAACGGGAAAAGCCCGGCAGGTCCAGAATGCCGGCGGCATCGCGGACGGCGAGGCATTCTTGGCGCACACGATGCTGCCACGGCCCGTCGCGGCGGAAAGTCAGCGTGGCTTCTTCGGAGACGTCGTCACCGGGCTGCGCATACCAGGTGGCGCGTTCCCAGCCATTATAGGCATCGAACTGGGCGCCGAGTGCCTTGATGCGGCCGTGGAGCGGCGACAGCTTGCAGTCGCGTCCGGCCGGCCAGGCATGGCGCGGGAACTGGATGGCGTATTCGTTGCCGTAGATTTCCATGCCCTTGGCAATATAATAATCCGGAGCCGAGGCGAAGGCGGTGAAACGGCGCGGATCGCAGGACCACATATCCCATTCGGTCTGGCCCTCGGTCACCCATTCGGCCAGCACCTTGCCGGCGCCGCCGCCCTGGGCGATGCCGAAGGTGAAGACGCAGGCCTCGAAGGCGTTGGGCACGCCGGGCATCGGCCCGATCAGCGGGTTGCCGTCCGGCGCGTAGGGGATCGGCCCGTTGATGACCTTGGATAGGCCGGCGGTGCCGAGGATCGGCACGCGGGCGACAGCATCGGCCAGGTAATCTTCCAGCCGATCGAGATCGTCGGGAAACAGCTGGAACGAAAAGTCGTCGGGCATCGGGTCGTTGTGGCCGACCCAGTGGGCGCGGCAATTGCGCTCATAAGGGCCGAGATTCATGCCGTTCTTTTCCTGGCGCAGATAATAGGACGTATCGACGTCGCGCAGCAGCGGCAGCTTCTTGCCCTGTTCCTTCGACCACGCCGCCAGTTCGGGGATCTCCTCGAACAGGATATATTGATGGCTCATCACCATCATCGGCACCTCGCGGCCGAACATCCTGCCGATCTCGGCGGCGCGGTATCCGGCGGCGTTGACGACGATCTCGCAGCGGATCTCGCCTTGCGCCGTCTCGACCACCCACTCGTCGTTTTCTCGGCGCACGCCGGTGACCGGGCAGAAGCGGATGATCTTCGCGCCCATGTCGCGGGCACCTTTAGCCAGCGCCTGGGTCAATTGCGCCGGGTCGATGTCGCCGTCATTCGGATCGTAGAGCGCGCCTTTCAGCTCATGCGTCTCGATGAAGGGGTAACGACGCTTGATCTCGTCGAGCCCGACGACATCGATGTCCATGCCCTGGTAGCGGCCCATGCCCTTGGCGCGCTGGAATTCCTGCATGCGCTCCGCGCTATGGGCTAGCCTGAGCGAGCCGGTGACGTGGTAGTTCATTGGATAGCCGACCTCGTCGCCCAGCCGGCGATAGAGTTCGGTCGAATATCGCTGCATGTTCATCAGCGACCATGACGAGGAGAAAGTCGGCACGTTGCCGGCGGCATGCCAGGTCGAGCCGGAAGTCAGCTCGTTCTTCTCCAGAAGCACGCAGTCGATCCAGCCCGCTTTGGCGAGATGATAGAGCGAGGAGGCGCCGACGACACCGCCTCCGATGATCACAACGCGTGCCGTGGTCGGCAAACCGGCCATGTTCTTCTCCGACTATTTGTTTTGATGCATGTCGTTGTCCCAAACCGCTACGCACTTTTGGGCGACATGCATTCGTTCAGTAGACAGGCGGCGAAACCACCCAGATGACGACAGCCGGCTCGGCTCCAGGATTGCGCCAGCGGAACGGCTTGCCGTCGAAGCGGAAGGAGTCGCCTTCGCCAAGCCGGTGCCAGACGCCAGCAATTTCGATGTCGAAGCTGCCGGAAGCGACGTAGCCGGCTTCCTCGGTCGGCCGGCGCGCCTCGGTCTTCAGCTCGGCACCCGGGGCGAAGGCCGAACGCAGCATCTCGAAGCTACCGCCGAGATCTGGCGACAGCAGCTCCTCCACCAGGCCAGAATCGCTTGTGCCAAGCACGCGTCGGCTGCCGGCGCGCACGACCACGCCGCGCTCGGTCTCGACAGGCACGTCATGGCTGAAGAACAGGCTGACCGGCACGCCGAACAATTCGGCGAAGGCTCTGAGGTCGCCGAGCGACGGGATCGACAGGCCGCGCTCGACCTGGCTGACCCAGCCGACGGAGCGGCCGAGCTTGAGGCCGGTCTCGGCAAGCGTCAGTCCGCGCGCCTTGCGCAAGGCGCGGATGTCGCCGGCCAGCAGCCGTTCGCCACTGTCTTGTTCCGATCTGGTCGCGGTTGAGGGCAAAGCTGTCCCTGTTTCGGTGAAAAATTCCCAGCAAATTTCATGTGACGGCACGTTTGTGAAAAAATCAAGAGGATTTTCATGCGCCTACAAGATTTACTTGCGCCATTTTGACGGTTCGGGCAAAGGCTCGGCGCACGAGCGGCGAGTGGGGCGTCCGGTCGAGGCGGATAGGCTTATCGGGCGTTCAAAAAGACGCGCAAGGATGCTCCATCACTTCTAGTCGGCGCATGATCCTTCCGGAGAATCGGGTTCGGGATCATACGCAAAGGGACGGCCATGCTGGAAAATAACTCCCGGATTGCGGCGGCGATCGTCGATGACGCGATCACCTCGCGCCGATCGGTACGCGCCTTCTTGCCCGATATGATCGACGACGAGACCATCCGCGATATTCTCGCCGTTGCCGCGCGCGCGCCCTCAGGCACCAACATGCAGCCCTGGAAGGTCTATGTGACCAAGGGCGAGGTCAAGCAGCGCATCAGCGATGCCATCCTCAGCTCGGGCATCCGTGCCGAAAAGGCGGAATGGGACGAATATCGCTATTATCCCGACCAGTTCTTCGAACCCTATCTGACGCGGCGGCGGGCCAACGGCTTCGGTCTCTACGGCGTGCTCGGCATCGGCCGGCGCGAGGTCGACAGGATGCGCGCGCAGCACGACCGCAACTTCATCTTCTTCGATGCGCCGGTCGGCATGATCTTCACCGTCGACCGGCGGCTGAACAAAGGGTCGTGGATCGACTACGGCATGTTCCTCCAAAACATCATGGTCGCGGCGCGGGGCAGGGGCCTGCACACCTGTCCGCAAGCTGCCTTCGCGCCCTATCACCGGCAGATCAGGCCGGTGCTCAACATTCCCGACGAGGAGATCGTCGTCTGCGGCATGGCGCTCGGCTATGAGGACACGTCCAAGCCCGAAAACGCATTCCGCACCGACCGCGCGCCGCTGGAAGAGTGGGTGACGTTCGCCAGCTAACGTGGCGACGCGCCGCCTGAGTTATTGCACGTCGTAGCCGACTTCCTCGCTGGCGTGGCAGAGTGCCTTCCAGAACGAGCGTGCGAACGAGCGGAACACATAGATATCGAACTGATCGGCCGCGGTGCGCTGGATCTGCGCGAAGACGTCGTGATGCATGGTCGAGCGGCCGGCGCCGATCGGGAAGGCCGGCAGCGCGAAGTCGATGGCGAAGAACTTCGCCAGCACCCACTCGGCCTTCGGCCCGGCGATACGGATCGCGGTGCGGCCGTGCGAAAGGTCGGTGACCGTACCGATGGCCGGAGTGACGACATCGGCAAAGGCCGTCGCCAATCCCTCGGCTTCATCGACAACCGTAAATTTTCCCGGCGCAAAGCCGAACACCGACCTGGCGCCGTTCGTCACACCGCCGCCGGCGCCGTCGGGCAAAGTCAGGCCGGTGGCCGTATGGATGCCGGCCATCAACGTCTTCTCCTCGCCGGGCCAGGCGGCGAGCTGCAGAATCGACCCCGGCCTGGTTTCGGAGAGGATGATTTCGACGCCGTGCTCGAAATCGCCATGCGAGCCCCGATGCAGCACCGGCTCAAGCGGTGATTGGCGTTCAACCATGCATGCGGCTCCCGTCCGGATCGAAGAAATGGTTGGAGACGATCTCGACCGGCCCGAACCGGTTGCGCAACGGGTCGGAAACGTAGGCACGCGAGCCGCGCCGCGCCTTGCCGCCCTTGACCAGGGCCAGCGCGATATATTTGCCGAGCGCCGGCGAATAGCAGCAGGCGGTGATGTGGCCAAGCGAGCCGTGGGGATTGGCTTCGTCAAGCTGCTCGACGATGTGTGCGCCCCCATTGAGCGGCTGGTTGTCGAGCGAAACTATACCGACGAGTTCCAGGCGGTCCGGTGCGATCAGCCCCTCGCGATCCATCATCGCCGAGCCGATGAACGGCTTCTTCTTCGACAGCATCCAGTCGAGATGCAGGTCGCGTGCCGTGGTACGGCCGTCGATCTCGGCACCGGTGACGTGGCCTTTCTCGATACGCATGGTGCCCAGCGCCTCCAGCCCGTAGGTCACCAGCCCGAACGGCTTGCCGGCTTCGATGAGCGCCTCCCAGACATGGGTGCCGTAACCGCCGCCGGAATAGACCTCGAAGGCCATTTCGCCGGAGAAGGACAGCCGGCAGATCATCACCGGCACGCCGGCGATTTCGCCGTGGACGATGCCCATGAAGGGCAGTGCGGCATTGTCGACGGCGGTGCCGCTGACGCAACCAGCCAATATCTGCCTTGCCTTCGGCCCGCCGATGGCGGCACCGGCCCATTGATCGGTCACCGAGGTGACGTGGACCTTCAGCTCCGGCCAGATCACGTCGAGGAAATACTCCAGATGCTGCATCACCTTGCCGGCATTGGCGGTGGTGGTGGTCATCAGGAAATCCTGCTCGCCGAGCCGCCATGTTGTGCCGTCGTCGAAGGCGAGACCGTCCTCGCGCAGCATCAGCCCGTAGCGCGCCTTGCCGACGGCCAGCGTCGAAAACATGTTGGTGTAGACGCGGTCAAGGAATTCCGCCGCGTCCGGGCCTTGCACGGCGATCTTGCCCAGTGTCGAGACGTCGACCATGCCGGCGCTCTCGCGCGTGGCTCTCGCCTCGCGCACATAGGCCTGCTCGATCGTCTCGCCGGGGTGGCCGTAGATCATCGGCCGGTACCAGAGGCCGGCCGAATACATGGTCGCGCCGTTGGCGACGTGCCAGTCATGCATCGGCGTCAGTCGCTCGGGTTTCAGATCGCCGAAGCGTTCGGCGGCAAGCGAGCCGATCGATACCGCCGCAAAGGGCGGGCGAAAGCGTGTCGTGCCGACCTGCGGGATCGGCTTGCCCAGCGCCTCGGCCATGATGGCGAGGCCTGGTATGTTGGAACTCTTGCCCTGATCGGTCGCCATGCCGAGCGTGGTGTAGCGCTTCAGATGTTCGACCGAGACGAAGCCTTCCCGATGCGCCAGCCGCACGTCGTCGGCCGTCACATCATGCTGGAAATCGACGAAGCTCTTTCCACTGGCCCTGATCTCGAACACCGGCGCCGGATCGGGATCGCCGGGAGCGGCTTCGACAACCGGCAAGGCCGCCGGCGTGCCGGTTCCGCCCGTCGCGGAAAAACCGGCGGCGCGACCTTCGGCGATCGCCTCGGCGGTGGAGAAACTGCCGGTGAAGGCGCCGGCGCCGATCCATTGCCGTGTTGCAGGTTTCGGCGGCAGGAACGCTTGCAACGTTTCGTTCCATTCCGCCTTGGCGCCGGCCTGGCTGGCCAGATGGATGGTCGGCGACCAGCCGCCTGACATCAGCAGGCAATCGGCGTGAATGCTGCGCGCATCGCCGGAAAGCGCGCCACTCGCCATATCGAAGCGCTGCACCTTGAAGCCGGACAGCGCCTTGCCGCCCTCGGTGGCGATCACCGCGTGGCCAGAAAAGATCTCGGCCTCGGTTTCGCCGGCCAGCTTGCGCATCTCGCTCGAAAGCTCAGGGCGTACGTCGACGATGGCGACGACCACGGCGCCGGCCTTCTTCAGCGCCAGGGCCGCGCGATAGGCGCTGTCATTGTTGGTGAACAGCCCGATCCTGTCGCCGGGCAGCACGCCATATTCAGTGGCAAAACGCTCGGCCGCATGCGCCAGCATCACGCCTGGTCGATCATTGCCCGGAAAGACCAGCGGACGCTCCAGGGAGCCGGTGGCCAGCACCACCGACTTGGCGCGGATTGTCCAGTAGCGATGGCGGGGTTCGCCCTTGCCGGGCGTTTCCTTGTGGTCGGTGACGCGTTCGAGCGCAGCAAGCGTGTTGCCGTCATAATAGCCCCAGACCGTGGTGCGCGGCAGCAGGCGGACATTGTCACGGCCTTCGAGCTGGCCAGCGGCGCGCCCCGCCCAGTCGGCGGCCGGCATGCCATCGATCGTCTCGCCCGACCAATTGGCCGAGCCGCCGAAATGCGGCTCGAGCTCGGCCAGGATGACGCGTGCACCCTGATCGGAAGCAGCCCTGGCGGCCATCAGCCCGGCCGGGCCGGAGCCGACTACCAACACATCGCAAAACGCATTCATGCGTTCGTAGCGCGCCGTATCGTGAGCCGTGCCTGCCTTGCCCAGGCCGGCGGCACGGCGGATGAAATGCTCACAGAACATCCAGAAGCGCGTGCCCTTCAGCGGACCGATCACCGGTCCCATGAAGGTCTTGTAGTAGAAGCCGGCCGACAAAAGCTTGCCGCCGAGCTGGTTCACGGCACTGACGTCCCAGGCAAGTGAGGGGAAACGGTTCTGGCTGATTGCGGTCAGCCCGTCATAGATCTCGACCATGGTGGCGGGAATGTTCGGCTCGCGAACCTCGCCCCTCAACACGGTGACCAGCGCGTTAGGCTCCTCGACGCCGGCGGTCAGCACGCCGCGGGGACGGTGATATTTGAACGAACGCCCGAACAGGGTGACGCCGTTGGCCAGCAGCGCCGAAGCCAGCGTGTCGCCGGCGTGGCCGGTATAGGGCGCGCCGTCGAAGGTGAAACGGATGGTCCGCAGCCGGTCTATGAGGCCGCCGGCCTCGGTACGGCGCGGGCTCATGGCTTGTCCTCGGCCCGGTGCCGCGCAACCGAATTGTGATCGCCGCGCGCGAACGCGGTGCTGGAAATCTCGTGCGTCAGCGTGTTGCGCACGACCCTGAGATGGGCGCGGCAGCCGCCGGAATGCTGCCAGATCTCATTGTGGTCACCGGCCGGGTTCAGCCGGTCGTAGACATAGGCGTTCCAGGCGTCGAGATTCTGCGAGGCCGGCTGTGGGCGCTGGCGATTGCCGTCGCCATGATAGGTGAATTCGATCACGTCGCGCGGGCCGCAATAGGGGCAGGTGATGAGCATGGATCTCTTAAACTTCTCGTTTGACCACGATCTTGTCCGAAAACCGGTTTCCACTTTTCGCTGACGCGGACCTGCGGTTCGGGATCATGGCCTAATGCAGCCGGGGCGTGGCGCCCTGGCCCTTGTCGTCGATCACCAGGCCACGATAGAAGCGGTCGAGCGTGAAGGCCGCGTTGAGATCGTGTGGCTCGTCCTTGGCAATGGTCCAGGCAAAGCACCAGCCGGAAGCCGGCGTCGCCTTGAAGCCGCCATAGCACCAGCCGCAGTTGAGATACATGCCCGGCAGCGGACCGGTGGTGATGATTGGCGAGCCGTCCATAGACATGTCGCAGACGCCGCCCCATGAGCGCAGCATGCGGACACGGGCCAGCCCAGGGAACAGCGCCAGCATCTCGCTCATCACCTCATCGACGATCGGCAGGCTGCCGCGTTGGGCGTAGCTGTTGTAGCCGTCGAGATCGCCGCCATAGACAAGGCCGCCCTTGTCCGATTGCGACATGTAAAAATGGCCCATGCCGAAGGTGAGGACCGTATCGATGAACGGCTTTAGCGATTCCGTGACGAAGGCCTGCAGCACGTGGCTCTCGATCGGCATCGTCTCGATCCCGGCGAGCCGCATGACTTGCCCGGTGCTGCCGGCCACTGCGACGGCTACCTTCTTGGCGCGGATTTCGCCGCGCGTCGTCGTGACGCCGGTGATACGGTCGCCGTCGCGCAGGAAGCCGGTGACCTCGCAGTTTTCGATGATGTCGACGCCGCGGCGATCTGCGCCGCGCGCATAGCCCCAGGCGACGGCGTCGTGGCGGGCGGTGCCGGCGCGCCGCTGCATCAGGCCGCCGACAATCGGGAAGCGCGCGGTGGCCGAGACGTCCAATGCCGGTACCAGGCGGGCGATCTCCGCCGTAGTCATCAGTTCGGCGTCGACGCCGAGATGGCGCATGGCGTTGCCGCGCCGGGCATAGTCGTCGAGCTGGGCAGGTGTGTGGGCGAGGTTCAGGCAGCCGCGCTGCGAGAACATGACGTTGTAGTTGAGGTCGTGGGCCAGGTTCTCCCACAGCTTCATCGAATGCTCGTAAAAGCGCGTGTTGGCCGGCAGGAGATAATTGGAACGGACCGCCGTGGTGTTGCGGCCGACATTGCCGGAGCCGAGCCAGCCCTTCTCCAGCACCGCGACATTGGTGATGCCGTGCTCCTTGGCTAGGTAGTAAGCGGTCGACAGGCCATGGCCGCCGCCGCCGATGACGATCACGTCGTAGGACGCCTTCGGGTCGGGCTTGCGCCAGGCCGGCCTCCAATCCTTGTTTCCGGTCAGCGCGTTTTTGAGAAGCGAAAAGGCCGAATATTCCGCCATTCTTATTGTCATCCATTTCAGGCTTGGCGGCAGACTATAGAGCAGGTGGCCAACGCAAAGCCAAGATTGCGCCATCGCTTTTCGACTCCCCGACTTCGATTGACCGACTTCGATTGGCCGACTTCGAAAAACGAGACGCTGCGGTGACTTGCCCCGTGATATGAGCCTCTTTATCAAGGACGTGCTTCAAAACTGCCGATGCCGCCCGCGAGTCACCAGAAAAAACATGTTCTTTCGTCTACTCCGCCTGGTCTTGATTCTTGCGCTTTTCGTCTCGGCGCCGCCGTCGTTCGTTGCAATGGCGCAGGCACTCGGGCAGGGCGCCGCCGGGTTGATCGCAGACCAGCAGAAGGTCATCCAGAGTCTGACGGCCAAAACCGACGGTCTCGAGAAGAAGATACAGCAGGACGGCCAAGACGATGCCACCCTGGTGGAAATCCGTCTGCAATTGGAGGATCTGTCGCGGGCGGCGCTCACCAGCGCGCTAGCGTTCCGCTCGCGTCTCGGCGATATCAACGATCGGATTGAGGTGCTGGGACCTCCGCCGGCCGCGGGCCAGCCGGCCGAGCCAGACATCGTAACCGGTGAACGCCAGGCCTTGGCTTCCGAAAAAGCCGAGATCAACGCCGTTATTGCCAGCGCGCAGAATCTGTCGATCCGCATCAGTGGGCTGATCGAGAAGATCGGCAACATGCGCAGCGAGCTGTTCCGCAATGTGCTTACCAAGCGCTACGTGCTGTCCGATGCGCTTAGCCCCGAAGTCTTTTCCGACGCCAACGCTGAGTTTTCCGGCTTCTATAAGGCGGTCTCGTCCTGGCTGAGCTTCGCCTTCAAGTTCAAGTTCCAGGCCATTCTTGCCGCGACTTTGATGGCGCTCGCATTCGCTGCAGTGCTTTTTATCGGCGGCCGACGCCTGTTCGGCCGCGTCTTCGAAGCGGATCCCTCCGTCGAGGACCCCTCCTATCTCAGCCGGCTGTCGGTGGCGTTCTGGTCGACATTGCTGCCGACGCTGGCGGTCGGCGCCTTCCTTGTCTCGACGATCTTCTTCTTCAATTATTACAACGTTTTACGCGGTGACATCGGCATCTTCCTGAATTCGCTGGTTGCCGTTGTCGCGGTGGTGTTCTGCGTCAACCGCCTGACCAACGCAGCGCTCGAGCCCCGACTGCCGAACTGGCGTCTGATCCCGGTCGAAACCGGCCCGGCGCGCTGGCTGGTGCGGCTGACGACCGCTATGGCCGTCGCCATCGGCATCAACTATTTCCTGTCGGTCGTGAACGACAAGATGGGCTCGCCACTGTCGCTGACCATCGCCAGAAGCTTCATCGCCACCATCATCGTCGGCATCATCCTGATCCTGATGGGCTTGTTGAAGCCGTTCAAGGCTCCCGACGGAAGCTGGCGCCCCTGGCCGGCGTGGCTGCGCTACACCGCCATCGCGCTAGGCCTATTCACCATCGCATCGGCACTGCTTGGCTATATCGGCCTTGCAATTTTCGTCTCGCTGCAGGTCGTAGTCACCGGCACGATCCTGGTCACCGCCTATATCGGTTTCCTGTCGGCGCGGGCGATCGGCGAGGAAGGCGGGTTCGCCAAAACTTCGATCGGGCGCTGGCTAGCGGCCAATTCAAGCTACGAAGAGACCGCCCTCGACCAGCTCGGGCTTGTCGTCAGCGCCGCCATCAACATCATGATTGTGCTGGTGTTCCTGCCGCTGATCCTGTTGATGTGGGGTTTCCAGCCCGGCGACATCCAGGCCTGGGCCTACAAGCTGGCGACCGGCCTCACCATCGGTTCGGTGACGATCTCGGTCACCGGCATTCTCACCGGCGTTGTCGTCTTCATTATCGGCTATTTCCTGACGCGCTGGTTCCAGGGCTGGCTCGACGGCTCGGTGATGGCGCGCGGCCGGGTCGACACCGGCGTGCGCAATTCGATCCGGCTGGCGGTCGGTTATGCCGGCGTCGCGGTCGCGGCACTGGTCGGCATCTCGGCGGCCGGTATCGACCTCTCCAATCTCGCGCTGGTCGCCGGCGCCCTGTCCCTCGGCATCGGTTTCGGCCTGCAGAATGTCGTCTCGAATTTCGTGTCGGGCCTGATCCTGCTGGCCGAGCGGCCGTTCAAGGTCGGCGACTGGATCGTCGCCGGCGACATCAGCGGCACAGTCAAGAAGATCAGCGTGCGCGCCACCGAGATCGAAACGTTCCAACGGCAATCGGTGATCCTGCCCAATTCAAACCTGATCAACAATGCGGTCGGCAACTGGACGCACCGCAACAAGCTCGGCCGCATCGACATCAAGGTCGGCGTTGCCTATGGCAGCGACGTCAAGCACGTGCATGGCGTCCTGTTGGAGATCGCACGCAGCCATCCGCTGGTGCTGAAGAACCCGGAACCCTTTGTGTTGTTTTCCAATTTCGGCCCGGCCGCGCTCGAATTCGAGATCCGCGTGTTCCTGGCAGACGTTCTTAGTGGCAATATCGTCCAGAACGACATCCGCTTTGCCATCTTGGATGTGTTCGCCGACCAGCATATCGAAATTCCGTCGACACCGCGCGCCGTCGTCGAGACCAAAAAGCACGAGGCGTGGCCGATCGACGACGACAAGATCGAAGTCGAATTCGCCGAACGGGAACAAGCAAAAGCTCTAGCGGCGGTCGAGGCGAAACGTCTCGCCAAGTCGGGACGCAAGGTACGCAAGCCAGATCCTGACTAGCAGCGTGCCTTCAAGTCTTCGGAAATCAATTGCGGCATGAATGCGGCATTCAGTTGCTGTTCAGCTTGCATTGCATATAAGCTCACCTGCAAACGGCGAGAATGCCTTGCGAAATGCAACAGAGGCGGTGGCAACACCGATACTGCAAAATGTGGAAGTCTCTCGTCGCCGCCATCGCTTTTCTGGCCGTGGGCGGTTCGGCCCATGCCGCCAGCGCGGTCAACAAGGACGCCGAGACCCGCACGCTGATCGTGACGGAAGGCGGCGGCAAGACCGAGCTGGCGCTGGCCGCCGGCGAAACCGTGGAATTTTGCCCGAGCGGCTGTTTTGTTACCTTGCCGAATGGCGACCTCGAGGCGCTGACGGGTTCGGAAACCGTCGAGATCTCGGGCGGCGTCGCGCGCATCAAGTAAAGTCGACGCCATGATTTTTGAAGGCCGGGCAAACGCCCGGCCTTTTATTTACTTCCAGTAATCGGCGATGAAGGTATTCAATTTTCTTCGAAGCTGCGCAGAACGGGCTCTAGCAGCGCTTTCGTACCGAGCAGGGCGAAGGCGTAGGACCAACTGCATTCGACGAGCTGGTGGCGCGGGCTTTTTTGGCGATGTCGCAAACAGGCTGCAAGCGCGCCGCCGCGCCGACCTATAGTCTGCTCGCAATAGCATCTTGGAGTCGCGGGCAATGGCAGGGTTTCCGGAAAAGGCGAAGGTCGTCATCGTAGGGCTGGGCGGCATCGTCGGCGCATCGGTCGCCCATCACCTGATCGAGCGCGGATGGGACGATATTGTCGGCATCGACAAATCGGGCATCCCGACGGATATCGGCTCGACGGCGCACGCCTCCGACTTCTGCTACACGACCAGCCATGATTTCCTGTCGTGCTGGACGACGCTCTATTCCATCGATTTCTACGAAAAGATGGGTCATTACGCCCGCATCGGCGGCCTCGAGGTCGCACGCGTCGGAGACGACGCCCGCATGGCGGAAATCAAGCGCAAGATCGCCTCGGCGAAGGCCTTCGGCACACGCGCCCGCCTGATCGATCCCGCCGAAATCAAGGAAAAATTCCCGCTGATCGAAGAAGAGATGGTACAGGGCGGCCTGTGGGATCCCGATGCCGGCCTCGTCATCCCGCGTTCGCAGACAGTCGCCGGCAAGCTGGTCGACCAGGCGGAAGCCTCGGGCAAACTCAAGGCGTTTGCCAACACCTCGGCCAGGTCGCTCGTCATCGACAACGGCCGCATCAAGGGCGTGGTGACCGACCGCGGCACCATCCAGGCCGACTACGTCGTGGTCTGCACGGGCATCTGGGGGCGGCTGATCGCGGAAATGGCGGGCGAGGACCTGCCGGTCATGCCGATCGACCACCCGCTCACCTTCTTCGGGCCGTACACCGAGTTCGCCGGCACCGGCAAGGAGATCGGCTGGCCGCTGCTGCGCGACCAGGGTAATTCGGCCTATATGCGCGATACCGGCGATCCCAAGACCGCCGAAGGCGGGCAGATCGAATGGGGTTATTACGAAGAGACCAATCCGCGCCTTTGCCATCCGCGCGATATTCTCGAGAAAAACGAGGCACGGCTTTCGCCCTCGCAGCGCGATCTCGACATGGAGCAGATCCTGGCGCCGCTCGAGCGGGCCATGGAACTGACGCCGATCCTGGGCGAGCTGGGCTACAATGAGAGCCATTCCTTCAACGGGCTGCTGCAGGTGACGGCGGACGGCGGTCCTTCGATGGGCGAAAGCCAGAAGGTGAGGGGCCTCTGGTATGCCGTGGCGATCTGGGTCAAGGACGGTCCCGGCATGGGCAAGCTCGTCGCCGACTGGATGACAGACGGCCGCACGGCGATCGACCATCACGCCATCGACTATTCGCGCTTCTATCCGCACCAGACGAAAGAGCAGTTCATCTGGGACCGCTGCACTGAAACGGCGATGAAGGTCTACAATCCGGCGGTCCATCCGCGCGAGCCCTTCTCCAAGGCTCGCAATGTCCGCCGCTCGCCGTTCTGGGAGCGCGAGAAGGAACTCGGCGGCTATTTCATGGAGCTCGGCGGCTGGGAGCGCGCCCATGGCTACGCCGCCAACGAGCATCTGCTCGAGAAATACGGCAACCGGGTGCCGGTGCGCCAAAACGAATGGGATAACCGCCACTTCTGGCGCGTCTCGAACGCCGAGCATCTCGCCATGAGCGAGGATTGCGGCATCGTCAACCTGTCGCATTTCGCCATGTACGACGTCGAAGGCCCGGACAATGTCGCGCTGATGGAATGGCTGTGCGCGGCGAAGATCGGCGGCGACGGCAATATCGGCAAGGGCATCTATACCCATTTCCTCGACGAGGCAGGCATGGTGCGCGCCGACCTGACCGTCATCCGCATGGCCGACCGCTGCCGCGTCATCGACGGCGCCGATGCCGGGCCGCGCGACTTCCAGTACATGCGCCGGACGGCAGAAGACAAAGGCTTCGACGTTACCGTCACCGACGTGACCGAGAAGTACGTGACCATCGGCATCTGGGGTCCGAACGCGCGGGCGACATTGAGCAAGTGCGTGGAAAACCCCGACGGGCTGACGCCGGAGAATTTTCCCTTTGCCGCGATCAAGCCCGTCAGGATCGCCGGCAAGGACGTGACCGCCTTCCGCATCTCCTATGTCGGCGAGCAAGGGTGGGAACTGCACATGCGCTACGAGGACGGCCTCGCTGTCTGGGACGCGCTGCGGTCGACCGGCGTGATGGCCTTTGGCGTCGAGACCTATGCCAACAGCCGCCGTATGGAGAAGAGCCTGCGTCTGCAAAACGCGGATCTGTTGACCGAATATAATCTGCTGGAAGCCGACCTTGCCCGACCGAAGGTCAAGGAGCCCGATTTCTGCGGCAAGGCAAAGCATCTGGAATATCGCGCCCGGGTGCACCAGCCGGCCATGCTTTGCACGCTTATCATGACGGACAATACCGATTCCAACGGCGTTCCCCGCTATCCGGTCGGCACGATGCCGGTGATGGACCCGCAAACCGGTGAGACGCTCGTCGACGAGCTCGGCCGCCGCTCCTTCACGACCTCGGTGGCCTACGGTCCGACCCTCGGCAAGAACATCGCGCTCGCCTACCTTCCCTGGGCGTATTGCCAGGAGGGCCGCAAGCTGAACGTCGAATATTTCGGCGAGAAATACCCGGTCGAAGTGGCCGCCGTCGGCTACAGGCCGCTCTACGACCCGGAGAACCTCAATCCGCGCAGCTAAGCATCGGGACGGTCGCAAAAATGTGACCGAATGAGCCCGGCTCTCCACCGGGCTTTCTCTTTGTCGATCGGCGATTTTCGCTTAACGTGCGGCATGTCTGGTTTTGCCCGTGCAAGACATTTCGTCTCGGGTGCCGCCGCGCTGGCGTCGGTGCTATGGCCGGCGGCAATCTCCCGCGCCGCCGAGCCGGTCGATGTCGAACTGGTGCTGGCAGTCGACGTATCCTTGTCCATGTCGCCGGACGAGCTCGAAATCCAGCGTCATGGCTATGCGGCGGCGCTGACGCATGACGATGTCCTGCAGGCAATCGGCGAAGGCGCTCATGGCAAGATTGCCGTCACGTATGTCGAATGGGCTGGCGCGACCTGGCAGCAGGTCGTCGTGCCGTGGACGGTGATCGCCAATCGTGCCGACGCCGAGCGGCTGGCAGCGCAGCTTTCCGCTCATCCGCCGGCCAGTGCCAGGCGCACCTCGATCTCCGGCGCGCTGGAATTCGCCAGCGATCTCTTTGCCGAAAGCGGCTTCCGGGGCGTCAAGCGGGTGATCGACATTTCGGGTGACGGCCCCAACAACCAGGGCGCACCTGTCGATATAACCCGCGACGCCGTGATCAAGCAGGGCATCACCGTCAACGGCCTCCCGCTGATGACCAGGGGCGGGTTCACCAGCGCCTACGATGTCAACAATCTCGACCGCTACTACAGCGACTGCGTCATCGGCGGGCCGGGCTCCTTCATGATTCCGGTCAATGACTGGACGCAGTTTCCGGAGGCCATCCGCCGCAAGCTGGTGCTGGAGCTTGCCGGTCCGGCCTGGCCGCAGCGAGCGGCGGAAGAGGCGGCGCATCCGCCATTGGTGCTGGCACAGGACATCCCCGTCACCGACTGCCTGGTCGGCGAAAAAATGTGGCGCGACCGCAGCTGGATGTACAACACCCGTTAATGGCGAAGTTTGCTGCCGGTGGTGACATGCCGCAGTGCAGCATCTGCTTCATTGACAAGCCTGTGCGCGTCTGTGAGACAATTCTCCATCCGAACAAAAAAGGGGAACCGACATGAACAGGATCGGAATTCTTGCAGCAAGCTTGACGCTTGCCGTCGGATTGTCCGCGCCGGCCACCGCCGCTACATCGGTCAGCATCGGCATCAGTGGATGGACCGGCTTTGCGCCGCTGACGCTCGCGAAGCAGGCCGGCATCTTCGAAAAGCACGGCCTCGACGTCACCTTGAAGAAGGTGCCGCAAGCCAGTCGGCCCCTCGCCATCGCCAGCGGCGACCTGCAATGCGCCGCCACTACGGTCGAGACCTGGCTGGTCTGGAACGCTAACGGCGTGACGACCAAGCAGATATTCCAGCTCGACAAGTCCTACGGCGCCGACGGCATCGTCGCCCGCAACGACATCAAGACCGTCGCCGATCTCAAAGGTAAGTCTGTCGCGTCCTCGGCGCCGGGCACGTCGCCCTATTTCATGCTGGCCTGGGTGCTCAACAAGAACGGCATGTCGACCAAGGACGTGACGGTCGTCAACCTGGAGCCGGACGCGGCGGCGCAGGCGTTTCTCGCCGGACAGAACGATGCGGCGGTCACCTATGAGCCGTTCATCTCGGCGGTGCGCGAAAAGTCCGACCAGGGCCATATCCTTGTGACCACTCTCGATTATCCGATGGTGCTCGACACGGTCGGCTGCACGCCGGAGTTCCTCAAGGCCAATCCGGATGCGGCCAAGGCGCTTGCCGACAGCTATTTCGAGGCACTTGACCTGATAAAGAGCGACCCGGCGAAATCCTATGAGACGATGGGCGCCGACGTGAAGCAGTCGGCCAAGGAATTCGAAGAGTCGGCAAAATACCTGAAATGGGCCGACAAGGCTGAAAACAAGCAGTTCTTCATCAAGGAATTCCAGGACTTTTCCAAGACCGCCGGCGAGCTTCTGCTGCAGATGGGGTTGATCAAGGAAGCGCCCGACGTATCGACATTGGCCGACACCAGCGCCGTCGCCGACTAACCGGCAGGATTGTCGCCCGGCGGCGGCGCGTGCGCCGCCGCTTTTTCATTCCGATCAGAGGACGGTCGAAGATGCCGCGCCCCTTGCATCCGGTCTCGCCGGGCATTCGAACCGTGCTCGGCATTTCGTTCTTCGTGCTGTTCGTGGCGTTCTGGGCGTGGATCACGCTTGGCGGCCACGTCAATCGCATTTTCCTTGCCGATCCGCTGTCGATGGTGAGAGACGGTTGGCGGCTGCTGGTCGAGGACCGCTTCTGGCTCGACATCCTTATCACCATCTGGCGCGTCTTCGGCGGATTCCTGATGGCGGCCATCGTTGCCGTGCCGCTCGGCATCGTGATGGGTGCCTGGAAGCCCGTGGAGGCGTTCCTGGAGCCGTTCGTCTCCTTCGCCCGCTATCTGCCGGCATCGGCCTTCATTCCGCTGCTCATCCTGTGGGCGGGCGTTGGCGAGCTCGAAAAACTGCTGGTGATCTTCGTCGGCTCGGTGTTCCAGATCATCCTGATCATCGCGGTCAAGGTCGGCGGCACACGGCGCGACCTGGTCGAGGCGGCCTACACGCTTGGCTCGTCCGACAACGGCATCGTGCGGCGCGTGATCATGCCGGCCAATGCGCCCGAGATCGCCGAAACCCTGCGCCTGGTGCTCGGTTGGGCCTGGACCTATGTCATCGTCGCCGAGCTGATCGGCTCGTCGTCGGGCATCGGCTACATGATCATCAACAGCCAGTCGCGGCTGGCGACAGGGCAGATCATCTTCGGCATCATTGTCATCGGCCTGATCGGGCTGTTGTCCGATTTCGCCTTCAAGTCGCTCAACCGTTGGCTGTTTCCATGGAGCCTGGCGTGAGCAAGCTGGTCATCGAAGGCGTCTCGCGCACCTTCACTGGTGTCGGCGGTGGGCAGCCGGTCAAGGCGCTGATGCCGATCGATCTGGCGGTCGCCGCCAACGACTTCATCACCATCCTGGGGCCATCCGGCTGTGGAAAGTCGACGCTGCTCAGGATCGTCGCCGGCCTCGAAGCGCTGAGTGGGGGACGTGTTATGCTCGACGGCAGGCTGGTGGACCGGCCCGGTCCAGACCGCGGCATGGTTTTCCAGTCCTATACGCTGTTTCCGTGGCTGACGGTCGCCGAGAACATCGGCTTCGGCCTGCGCGAACGTGGAATGGCCGAGCACGAGCGCAGCGAAATCGTCGCTTCTTACGTCGATCTCGTCGGGCTGAGAGGTTTTGAAAACCATTGGCCGAAGCAGCTTTCCGGCGGCATGCAGCAGCGCACCGCGATTGCCAGGGCACTGGCCAACGATCCGGAGATCCTGCTGCTCGACGAGCCGTTCGGCGCACTCGACAACCAGACCCGCGGGCTGATGCAGGAACTGCTTCTCGGCATATGGGAGCGCCGGCAAAAAACGGTGCTGTTCGTCACCCACGACATCGAGGAGGCGATCTTCATGGCGTCGCGCGTGGTGGTGATGACGGCACGGCCGGGCCGCATCAAATCGGACGTTGCCGTCGACCTGCCGCATCCGCGCCATTACACGCTGAAGACCAGCCCGGAGTTTTCGGCACTGAAGGCGCGGCTGACCGAAGATATCCGCGTCGAGGCGATGCGCACGGCCGAAGTGCATTGACTCGGCGGGCTTCGTTCAGCCGATGGCCCGATCAAGCCGCCAGAAGCTGCTTGCGGTCGACGCGTTCCTGTTGCGGCGAGCGGGCGTACAACTCGCGATAGCATTTGGAGAAATGCGAGGCGGAAACAAAGCCGCAGGCGACCGCCACTTCGACCACCGGCAACGACGACTGGATCAGCAGGTGCCGGGCGCGGTCGAGGCGGATCTCCAGATAGTAACGGGCAGGGGAGCGCCCCATCTCGGTGCGGAACAGGCGCTCAATCTGCCGGCGCGACAGGTCGACATGGTCAGCGATCTCGATCAGCGAGAGCGGCTCGGAGAGATTGGCTTCCATCAGCTCGATAATGGTCAGCACCTTGGAATTCTGCACGCCAAGGCGGGCGCGCAGCGGCAGGCGCTGGCGGTCGGTCGGGCTGCGCACGCGATCGGTCAGCACCTGCTCGCAGACGCGGTTGACGAGGCTCTCGTCGAAATCGTCGCCGATCAGCTTCAGCATCATATCGAGGGCGGCGGTGCCGCCGGCGCAGGTGTAGATGTTCTGGTCGATCTCGAAGAGGTCGGCGAAGACATTGGCCTTGGGGAACGCCTCGGAAAAGCCCGGCAGGTTCTCCCAATGGATGGCGCAGCGCTTGTTGGACAACAGGCCTGCTGCGGCCAGGATATGCGCGCCGGTACACAGGCCGCCGACGGCAACGCCACGATTGTACTCCTCGCGCAACCAGGCAAAGGCCGATTTGTTCTGGTAGCGCTCGACATTGATGCCGCTGCAGACGATGGCCATGTTCGGCCGGTCCGGTCCGGACATCTTCTTGCGCTCTTCGTCCAGCGACGTGTTGACGGCGCATTCGACGCCGTTCGAGGCGCGCACCGGCTTGCCGTCGATGCTGGCGAGCCGCCAGCGATAGGCTTCATAGCCGAGCATGCGGTTGGCCGAACGCAACGGATCGAGCGCCGTTGCGAAGGCGATCATGGTGAAATCGGGGACCAGGAAGAATACGAACGATCGCCGGATCGGGTGCTTTACGACGTTCACGGGTAGATCCTCACGCTGCAATGGCGCGAACAGGATGTCGCGATCAGCATAGCGACATCAGGAAAAACGTTTCCTGTCAATTGGCTAGATGGCAACGGAGCGACTTTATTTGCGACATGGGTCGCAAATGGGCAATCGCTGTGCGGCGAAGGAACGTGACAGGCCGCCGGATCGACCAACGAGCCTACGCAGTCTGCGCACACGAAAACGCCGCCTCGGCAAAACCGAGGCGGCGCTGGATCGACTTCGAAGCAGCGCTGGGCTGCTTCCGCCAGGATTGCTGTCTCAGGCGACGAAGCCGAGGCGCGCGGCAGCCATGGCCCCGGTCTGGCCGGGCATGGTGTTGGCCAGGCGCTGGCGCTCGAGCGCGGTCGTCAGGTTCATTTCGCGGCGGGCAAAGAGGCGGGCAAAAAGCTTCATGATCATCTCCATTCAGTTGCTCAGACGGGTCGCCTTCGCTTGATGGAGTGGGGCAGCTCGTTTGTTGATGATCATATAGGCTTACGTGAGGGGAAACTAAATCGCAAAAGCGAAGCACTTGATATGAAAAGCGACACGGAATGCGACAAATTTGGGCAACCTGCCCAGGATTTTCGATTATTTACAATGTGTTGATTGCCAGTGCGGGCTGCTATGCGACTTGCTCATATGCGGCATGCGACGGCGACATGGCTCGGGAAAATCATTTGAATACAAACAAAAAAGGCCTGCCGGGCTGATCTGCGCGGCAGGCCTTCAGCTGTTGATACACACGGTTTACTTTGCTCCAGCCCAAGATCCCACACCATGGCGAGTGCCGGTCTTGGCATCGGCAGCTTCGGGCCAGCCGATATCCTTCTGCAGTTCAATCGGCAGCGCGCGGATGGCACGTTCCGTCTGGTAGCGGGCACGGGCCTCGCTGAACTCGGTCGCGATCCGACCGATGGATGACAGGATAGACATCTCATTCTCCTTCGCGTTTGGCCGGGATTGTCCCGGCGCTTGCAGCGTCAGGCGGTACACCGGGTTTGTTTCAGCTTCATTTCGTGTCGATTGCAGGTCCGTGTCATGGTTGTTTCGGGACCACTTCGATGCGTCCCGCCTTCGATGGAGTTGACTATCCTCCCAAACTGATGTTCAATCAAACGAAATGGAATGATGGTTTGCATCAGAAAAATTGAAGGTCGCTTGCCATGAACGCCCCACTCAATCATCCGCTGCCGCTGCTCGATCTCGACGTTCTGCGCACTTTCGTCGCAATCGCCGAGACCGGCAGCTTCACCAGTGCGGCCAATGCGGTCTTCCGCACGCCGTCGGCCGTCTCCATGCAGATCAAGAAGCTGGAGGACATTCTCGGCCGCTCGGTGTTCGCGCGCGACGCCCGTTCGGTGACGCTGACCACCGATGGCGAGATGCTGCTCGGCTATGCGCGCCGGCTGCTGTCGATCAATCGCGAGGTGGTGTCGAAGTTCATCATTCCAGACATTGTCGGGGTGGTGCGGCTCGGCTCGCCGGACGATTATGGCGAACGTGTGCTGCCGCATGTGCTGAAGCGATTCGCACAGTCGCATCCTTCCATCGCGGTCGACGTCACCATCGACCAGAGCGTCAACCTGCGCCGTCGCATGGACGATCGGGCACTAGACATCACGCTGCTCACCAACTCATACAAGACCAGCGCGATCGGCGCCGAAGTACTGCTCACCGAGCCTATCGTCTGGGCCGGTGCCAAGGGGGGCTGTGCGCATCTGCGCGAGCCGCTGCCGGTCTCCTTGTGGGAAGAAGGCTGCGCCTGGCGGGCGGGGGCATTGGAGGCGCTTGGTCGCGAGGGCCGCAACTACCGTATCGCCTATATGAGCGCGCACACGGCCGGCCAGCGCGCCGCGATCATGGCGGATCTTGCAGTCGCGCCGCTGCCGAAATCGTTCCTCGGCAGTGACATGGTCGAGCTGTGTCCGAAGGACGGCATGCCTGACATCGGCACCTACAATCTCGCCATGGTGGTGACGCCAGACGCCAGCGCTCCGGTGAAAGCAGTCGCGGACCACATCCGCGCGACGTTTGAGATGTTCAGGGAAACTGGGAAGTTCTGAGCCAACTACGACCTGAGCGGCGCAACCAGATCGCGAGGGGTTCCGTCGCGGTCTGCCCTTTGCAGCGACAACTCTCCTGCCTTGGCATGATAACTGTCAGTTTCGTTGGTCAAGAAGGCCACTATGCTGTCCCGCGCGCGCCGCGCCTCCGGCATGTCGATCAACGGCCAGACATGGAACATGCCTTGCTCGTGGACGACCTCTATTTCGACGCCGGCCGCGCGCGCCTTTTCCGCGAAGATCAGATTGTCGGGGGTGAGCAGATCGCGTGAACCGGTCAGCAGCAGCGTTTTGGGCAGCACCGACAGGTCGCCGTAAACCGGGCTGATGCGCCAGTCGGTGGGATCTATGCCGGCGCTGTAAAGCCGGATCGCCTCGCGGCCGCCGGCAATGCCCAGCCACGGATCGTTGCGTTCGGCCTCATACATTTCTGGGTTGGCGAGCGACACGTCGAGGCCGGGCGAAATCAGCACGTGGCGTGATGGCAAGGGCAGGCCGTCTTGCGCAGCCATCATGGTCAGCACGACAGCCATGTTTCCGCCGGCGGAATCGCCCATGAAGATGATGTCATTTGCCCTGGTTTCGCCGAACATCTGGCGGTAGACGGCGCCGACCATACCGAACATCGCGTGGAAATCGTGTTCGGGAGCAATGGGATAGATCGGCACGGTGATGCCGAACCCGAGGCGGTCGGCCATGTCGGCGATCAGCCGCCAATGATAGGGGGTGATTTCAAAGACGTAAGCGCCGCCGTGCAGGTAGAGAATCCGCCTCCGCTCACCAGCCTTGGGCGCGATCTCGTAGACGGGAAAGCCGTTGATCGTGCGGGTTGTGATCTCCAGGCGCGACCGCAGCGACGCAGGCGGCCGATGGTTTTCCGTCTTGCGCGCATAGGCGATCCAGCGCTGCAGGTTCTCCGGGCTGGAAAACGCCTTCTTACGGCTGTACCTGAGCACGAACGAAACGACGTGGCTTTTGAGACTGGGCATGCAGATACACGGACTTCGGCTGAGCCGACTAAGAGAACCCCCGACTATTTCGAAGATTGTGTCGCCACCAAAAAAGTCAAGATTTATGCAATCTCAACACGGTGGTTTGACTCCAGCTGGCGATAAAGCGCCCGGTCCATGAAGTCGCTAGCCCACCTGGGCAGCTCAGCGCCGCGGCGGCAATGCGGCGCGCAGCCAATTGCTGGGTGCAGCCGGAGCCGCATTGCGGCCCCGGCGAATACCAAGCAGCTTGCATTTGTCGATGAAGTTCATCCGCGCTGCATGCCCCAGCCGACCGAAAGCTGCCTTTCGCTTGAACGCGGCGACACCGGCCAGCCAATGTCCTTCTGGATCTCAGGCGGCAAGCTGTTGAGGATGCGCAGCGACTTGCGCGCTTCACGTGTTTTCTTGAAGGCCGCACCATAGCGGCCGAGGCTTCCGAACATCGACATCTTGATCTCCTTTGGAGCGTTGCGGTGGCCGAAAACTGTTTCTGCCTGCCGTTCGATGCCGGTTAAATGCTCCGCACATGTATCTGGCGGATTTCACGAAAACGCGATTTCGTTTCCAGATCGGCGCGATCTGGAAACATTTGCATACAAATGAAAATGGAAAGGCTGACAGCCTAGCGGAGGCGAGTCATCCCCGCCCGCGCCGCGCGGCGTGGCCTTCGCGCGAACGCCGTCGCGGGGCAGCGTCGCCGGCAATGCCGTCTTCGCTCACCGTCTTGCGCGGCGGCAGTTTCACCGCCGCCGACAGCTTGGGGAACGGGTCGATCTTATTTGGGAGCGCCATGGCATAAACGAAATGTTCCTGGAATTTCGGCTCCAGCGCCGTCTCGATCTTCTCGATCCTGCTGACGGTTTCCTCGATCTCGCGGCGATAGCCGCGGTTCAGGAGCGCCATGCGGGCGCCGGCGCCGGCCGCATTGCCGACGGCCGAGACCTTGTCGAGGTCGCAGTCCGGGATCAGGCCCAGCACCATTGCGTATTTCGGATCGATGAACGAGCCGAACGCGCCGGCAAAATGGATACGGTCGACATGTTCGGTGTGCTGCTTTTCCATCAAAAGCTTGGTTCCGGCATAAAGCGCCGCCTTGGCAAGCTGGATGGCGCGCACGTCGGTCTGGGTAATGGTGATCTTGGGCTCGCCTTCCTTCAGCACATAGGAGAAGGTGCGGCCATTGGCGACGACGCGAGGCGAATGGCCGCACAGCGATCCATCGACGACGCCGTCCTCGGAAATGATGCCGGCGAGGTACATCTCGGCTACCACCTCGATGATGCCGGAGCCGCAAATGCCAGTGACGCCGGTCGCCTGCACGCTGTCGAGGAAGCCCGGCTCGTCGGACCAGAGTTCCGAGCCGATAACGCGGTATTTCGGCTCCAGCGTTTCGGGATCGATACGGACGCGTTCGATTGCACCCGGTGCGGCACGCTGGCCACCGGAGATTTCCGCACCCTCGAAGGCCGGGCCGGTTGGCGAGGAGGCCGCCACGACCCGCTGGCGATTGCCGAGCACGATCTCGGCATTGGTACCGACATCGACGATCAGCATCATCTCGTCCTGCCGATGCGGGCCTTCCGACAGCGTCACTGCAGCCGCATCAGCGCCGACATGGCCGGCAATGCAAGGCAGCATGTAAAGCCTGGCGCCCTGGTTGAGTTTCAAGCCGATATCCGATGCCTTGATGTGCACGGCGCCGGAGACGGCTAGCGCGAAGGGAGCGCCGCCGAGCTCGGTCGGATCGATGCCGAGGAACAGATGATGCATGATCGGATTACCGACGAAAACGGAATCCAGGATATCGTTACGCTGGACGTTGCCTTCGGCGCAGACCTTGTCGACGAGGCCCGAAATGGCCTCGCGCACGGCGACCGTCATGCCTTCGCGGCCGTCCGGGTTCATCATCACGTAAGAGACGCGGCTCATCAGATCCTCGCCGAAGCGGATCTGCGGATTGGAGGTGCCCGACGAGGCGGCGACCCGACCCGACAGCAACGATACCAGATGCATGGCGATCGTGGTCGAGCCGATATCGCAGGCAAGCCCGTACGCCTCGTTCTTCAGGCCAGGCCACAGAGCGATGACCCGCGCGGTTTCGCTGTCGGTGTCCTTGTGGATGGCGGCCGTCGCGGCCCAGTTGCCTTTGCGCAAAATGCCTTGCACCTGCGGCAACAGATGGAAATCGAAATCGAGGCTCTTGAGGCCCCAGTCCTTCATCAGCGCGATCTTCAGACGGTCGAGGTCGCCGAGCGGCTTGTGCATGTCGGGTTCTTCGATCTCGACATAGCACATGCGGATAGCCGCATCGCGGGCGATGACCCTGGTATCGGCGTCCTTGCGGATAGTCTGCGCGTTAATAACGGTGTCCTGCGGCACGTCGACGACGAGATCGCCGAGGATCTGTGCCGAGCAGGACAGGCGGCGCCGCTCGGGGAGCCCGCGAACGCGCTCGTAGCGCTCTTCCTTGGCGCCCTTGGGCGAGAGGTGATCGTTGGAGGAGACGATCTTGTGCTTGGCGAAATTGCCTTCCTGCACCTCGATCTGGCAACGCCCGCAAGTGGCACGCCCGCCGCACACGCTCTCGACGTAGACACCAAGCTGGCGCGCGGCATCCAGAACCGGCGTGCCGACCGGAAACCGCCCGCGCTTGCCCGACGGCATGAACAGCACGAGCGGATCAGTGATGTTGACGGGAGAGTTCATTCGTTCCAGACTTTACTTTCTACGCTGCTCGGGTCTTGGCCACGGCAGCGATGCCGCGGTGTTTCGGTTCCTCCCCAGTCGTAAACCCATATCGTGTCGGCCAAGCCATGGCTCAACCCCGGGCCATCCGAGCTTCGCGGCCGCCGCGCCTGCGTCCGCCATTGCCATTGCCATCGCCCGGCGCGTTGACCTGCGTCCGGGCGGCAACGGCCTGGCCGCCTTCAGCAGGCTTGTAGTCCTTGTATGTCCTGATCCAGTTGGTGCAGTTCTCGTCGGTGCCGTTCAGCACGTTGGCGCCGCGCACCGCTTCCATTTCCTGCGGCCGCACCGGGTTCATGATCGCCGAGGTCATGCCTGCGCCGATCACCATCGGGATGAAGGCGGCGTTGATGCCATGACGGTGCGGCAGGCCGAACGAGATGTTGGAGAGGCCGCAGGTGGTGTTGACCTTGAGCTCCTCGCGCAGCCGGCGTAGCAAGGCAAATACCTGGCGGCCGGCATCGCCAAGCGCGCCGATCGGCATGACCAGCGGGTCGACGACCACGTCATGCGCCGGAATGCCGAAGTCGGCACAGCGCTGAACGATCTTCTTGGCGACGGCAAAGCGCACATCGGGGTCCATCGAAATACCGGTCTCGTCGTTGGAAATGGCGACGACCGGAACGTTGTATTTCTTGATCAGCGGCAGGATGGCTTCGAGCTTTTCCTCCTCGCCGGTGACGGAATTGACCAGCGGCCGGCCCTTGGCGACCTTCAGCGCCGCTTCGATCGCGGCGGTCACCGAGGAGTCGATCGACAGCGGCAGATCGACCAGGCCCTGCACGATCTCCAGCGTCTGCACCAGCAGCGCCGGCTCGGTGGAGTTGGGGTCGACTGCGGTGACGCCGGCGTTGACGTCGAGCATGGTCGCGCCGCAGGCGGCCTGCTCCAGCGCATCCTTGATGACGGTCTCAAAATTGCCGGCGATCATTTCGGCGGCGAGCTTTTTGCGGCCGGTCGGATTGATGCGCTCGCCGATCACGCAGAAGGGCTGATCGAAGCCGATGATGATTTCTCGTGTCGCCGATGCGACGATGGTGCGGGTCATGAAATCTCTCCATCGTGATATAAAGAGTTCTTTATATCGTTATCTGTTTGTGATCAAGCGAATGCTGACGATTCGCGCTGTCAATGCGCGGTTTTGACCATGTCGACCTGGGTTTCGGTGAGGTCGTCATGCAGTATGTGGTCGAGCCGGTCGGCAACGAGCTGGTCGTCGCGGCGGATTTCGCGCTTCCATGGCCGGCGGCCCTTCAGCACGCCGGATTCGTCGACGATCTCGGCGACGTATTCTTCCTGGCGATAGGCCATCACATGAACGCCGGACACACCGGGAATTTCCTTCACCTCATTGATGATGTCGATGCAGAGCTGCTTACCTTCCTTCTTCTGATCCTGAGCGCCTTCCAGGCGCTTGACGATCTGATCGGGAATGTGAATGCCCGGCACGTTGGAGCGGATCCATTTGGCCGTCTTGGCCGAGGCCAGCGGCCCGACGCCGCACAGGATGAAGCATTTCTCGGTATAGCCGAGATCGCGGACCTTCTGCATGTAGGTACGGAACATCGGCACGTCGAAGCAATACTGGCTCTGCACGAACTGCGCGCCGGCAGCGATCTTCTTGCCAAGCCGATAGGGCCGGAAATCGATCGGCGGCGCGAACGGGTTGATGGCCGCGCCAAGGAAAAGCTGCGGCGGGGTCGTCAATTTGCGGCCGGACAGGAATTTTCCGTTGTCGCGCATGATACGGCAGGTTTCGAGCAGCGACATGCAGTCGAGATCGAACACCGGCTTGGCGCCGGGCTGGTCGCCGGCCTGCACGCCGTCGCCGGTCAGGCAGAGCATATTGGCGACGCCCATCGCAGCACCTCCAAGCACGTCGCCCTGGATGGCGATGCGGTTCCGGTCGCGGCAGGCGATCTGCATGATCGGGGCATAGCCCATGCGGGTCAGGAGGGCGCAGATGCCGACCGACGACATGTGGCAGTTGGCGCCGGAAGCGTCGACGGCATTGATGGCGTCGACCCAGCCGTCGAAAATCCTGGCGCGGTTGTAGACGTCTTCCGGATCGGCGCTGTCGGGCGGATTGAGCTCGGTCGTCACTGCGAATTCGCCGCGTCTCAATACGCGCTCCAGGCGACCACGCGAGGTGTGGCCGGGCAGGGGATCGAGCGGCAAATGGATGCCGGCCGGATTCTCGTCGGGCTGGCGGCCAATCATGCCGACGCTCCAGTGTTGGTAATGTTCCGGGCCGCATCGCGGGCGGCCGCCGCCTGCGCGGTGACGCGCAGCCACGCGGAGGTCTCGCGCAAGGATTGGTCGACCGGTTTCTGCACCTCCAAAATCCTGTCGCCATGCACCATGTTCCGCGAGCCTTCCCAGGCCTTAACCCAGACGCAGGGCATATCAGGCTCGACCTCGCAATTGCCGTTGGCGCGGACACCGCCACAAGGGCCGTTGCGCAATTGCTTAGGGCAGTTCATCGGGCACGACATGCCGGTCGAGGAAAGGATGCACTGGCCGCACATGCGGCAGTCGAACATGAAACCCTTGACGCGCTTTTCGACGAATTTCACCGGTCCTTCGACGCGGCTGTAGCCGATGCCCTTCCAAAGCGGGTGGAGGAGCAGAAACATGTCGGCGAATTTGGCGTAAAACCATTCGAGCAACCGCGAATGCCGGACCGACCAAAGCCGCACTGCAAACGAACGCTGCACGCGCCGCTGCGGCGACACGTCGGCCGGCTTGTAGTCGGATTTCGGCGCCGCCTTCCTGACGATGGTCGCCTGCGTCAGGCCGGTCTGAGCCGTCGTCGCCGGCATTGATTGGGGATCAGACATTTTCTTTGCCGCCCGCCTTGACCAGAGCTATCAGCCGCTCGCGGTCGTATTTCGCATCGATTTCCTGAAGAGCCTTCTCCGCCTCGGCTTCAAGATCGTCACCGACTGGGATGGGTTCTGCCTTGCGCCATTCGGCAAGATAGTCGTCGGTGCCGCCGGCGCCGGTGCGCATGGCGCACATGTCGATCGCCTCGGTGAAGCGCAGCGGCAGTTCGCGCTTGGCGTTCTGCCGGCCCTTTTTGACGATGACCTGGGCGGGGATGTCGCGCCAGTAGACGACGATCAGATCGGCCATGAATTCCTGCTCCTGCAGAGCGCCGCGCGTCCAATCGAACGCACAAACGATGCTCTACCATCTAACTCCGCTGCATCGTGCCCTCCAAAGATCGATTCCGATGTTTTGGGCCAATGCAGTGGTTTCGAGCATTGCCGGAAGCGCTGTTGGGCTGCTTGTTATGGGACGACGCGGGGGCCTTCAAAAGCGACGCAATCGACGGCCGCGGTTGAAAGCGGAGTCTTTCAGCACAGGTCAGCCGGCGCGGCCATCGAAGCTGCCGACCAGCTTCCTGTGGAAACGCACGTAACCTCGTTCGGTCGTGCCTAGATGCTCCGCGACGATCTCATGGAAGCGCGGCAGGCGGTGGAAGGGAACGGCCGGATAGGAATGGTGCTCCGAATGGTATGGCATGTTCCAGGCCACGAAGCGCACCAGCCTGTTGGTGAAGGTGGTGCGGGTGTTCTCGAGCATGTTGGCGACATGCGGGCACAACGCGTGCTCGGCCAGCAGGTAGGCCCGCAAAAACGGCTGTCCTACCAGCACCGGCACGATCCAGACCCACAACAGCAGCGCCGACTGTATGGTGAGAGATGCGGCCAGCAACACCGCATAACCGATAAGGAACAGCCGTGCTTCGGCAACCACCTTGCCGCGACTCTTTTCCGGTACGAAGCCGTCGCGATTGCGGCCAGCCGCATTGGTTGCGACCACGCGGCCCATGGCGATCCAATAGGGGCCGCCCGACAGATAGCGCAGATATTGGCTGACGGTCTCCGGCTTCGGCGCCCTCAGTTCGGGGTCGTTTTCGGGGTCGTGCGTATGGCGGTGATGGGCGAAATGGAAATAGCGGAACCATGCCGGCGGCAGCAGGATCAGGAAGCCGGCCACGGCGGCAACAGCGCGATTGAACGCCGTTTCATGGATGGTCTCGTGCAGCGGCGTGAAGAAGAAGACGATCAGGATTCCCTGCGGCAAGACGAGAAGCGGCCAGAACGGGATGCGGGCGGCGATCAACGCGCCCAGCAGGATAACCAGCCCGCCATGGGCGGCCAGCCGGAAAATGCCTGGCCGGTCAAGCCTGGCGGTGAGGTCGCGACGGTCCTCGACCGAAAGGCCGGCAATGATGGTGCGGTGATCGATGTCGCTCATGATGCAATGTTAGCGGCGGGTGGGCATCCGGTAAATCGGCGCGTCACCAGACGCCGTTCGTTATCCCGGTCCAGAGATAGGACCAGACCGTCGGGTGATACCATTGTTTCGAAGGCAGGCCGGGCTCGACCGTGCCGAGCTTGCCGGCCAGCGCATCTCTGACCGCCTCGACGCAGATGTCGCGCGAGAACGCCGCCTGCCGCAACGCGTAGCTTGAAATTGTGTCGCCCGGCTGCGGTTTTGCCGGGTCAGCATCATCGTGCCGAGTTGACCGATGGCCGAGGCCCAGCCTTGCCGTCGCGCCCGTCCGAGAAGCAATTGCTTTTTGGATTCAGGTGCTTCGAGGATAACACTGACCGGCCCGAGTTGATCGGCGACCGCGTTGACGATCGCCCAGATATGCGAGCCGCCTTCGGTGACGACGACGATCGGTCGACCGTGCCATGGTTCGCGACCTCCGCAAAGACCTGTTCTTTGCGTGCGAATGCTAGGCTGACCGGGTTAACCCTTGATGATCGGAGGGCTCAGCGCTTGAATTCGAGGATGTCGAGCTTCGATTCGTAATAGGGCGCCGGGAACTCGATGCGCCATTCGCTGGCGCTGTTGCGGAAGGCATAGCCGACCTGATCGCTTTCCGGGCCGCTGCCGTAGGGCTTTGCCGGATCGTCGTTGACGTAGAAGGAACCAAGATAGATCGCGCGTTTCTCGCCATCGTCGAAGAAGCGGCCCTTGGTGCGCTGCGAGCCGGTGATCTTTTCCAGTCTCCAGCCGGAACCGTCGTCGCTCACCTTGCATTTGAACCAGCCATAGATGACGAGCGGGCTCAATCCGCCGGCCTTGATGGTGCGGCATTGCCACTTGCCGGTCAGGTCGTTGTCGGAGAAGGAAACCAGCGGCTTTGCCAGCAAGGCGTCGAGCTGCTTGACCTCGGCTGGATCGCCGGCCTTCGCCTCGTCAAGCGCTGCCTTGCGCGTCTCGCCATATTTGTCGAGCCGCGCCTTGTCGGCAGCCGTTATAAACTTCTGCACCTCGCCATCGGCGAACGCGGGCATGGTCAAGCAGAGGACAGTTGCTGCGGCAAACATGAGGCGAGCGATCATCGGTGGCGTTTCCCTGTTGATGGCTGGAGCAGCCCGTTTTCTTGTCTGGCGCATACCTTAATGTTTCGCCACGTTCTGTCATCCGTGCTTGGGCATCGACAGCGGAAACGAGGTGGAAAGAATGCGGATCTTGCTGACGGGATCGTCGGGCTGGCTGGGCAGCGCCTTGGCACCGCGCCTGCGGGCCCTCGGCCATGACGTCACCGGCCTCGATCCCATTCCGTCTTCGGAAACTCCAATCGTCGGCTCAGTCGCCGATCGCGACCTGGTCATGCAGGCGGTCGAGGAGAACCGCATCGAGGCCATCATCCACAGCGGCGCGCTGCACAAGCCCGACATCGAACGTTATCGCAACGAGGATTTCGTCGAGACGAATGTGCGCGGTACGCTCAACCTGCTCGATGCGGCCGCTGCATTCGCGGTTCAGCGCTTCGTGTTTACGTCGACGACATCGCTGATGATTTCCGAGGCCATACGCGCCGGTTTCACGGGAGGCGCGCGCAAGGCGGCATGGCTGACGGAAGACATGTCGCCGGAGCCACGCAACATCTATGGCGTCACCAAGCTTGCCGCGGAACATCTTTGTCGCCTTTACCAGCTCCAGTTCGGCCTTCCGTCGATCGTACTGCGCACCGCTCGGTTCTTTCCCGAAGCAGACGATATGGCGCACGTGATCGAACAGTCGGATGCCAACACCAAAGCCAATGAGCTTTTGTTTCGCCGGCTGACGGTGGAGGATGCTGCCGATGCCCATATCGCTGCCTTGGAGAAAGCACCGCAATTGGGCTTCGACATCTTCATCATTTCGGCACCAACACCGTTCCAGCCCGAGGATTGCGCGGCATTGATCACCGATGCACCATCGGTCGTCGCACGCTATTTTCCGGATTATCCGGCACTCTACGCGAAGAAAGGCTGGACGATTTTTTCGTCGATCGACCGGGTCTACGATGCGTCGCGAGCGAGGGACCGGCTGGGTTTCGTCTGCAAGACGAGCTTTGCCGATGTGCTCGCCGGGCTCGAAGCTGAAGAAGGCCTTGCCTAGAAGTACCGTCAAGCCAGGATTGCAGCGCTGGCCAGTTCCTTCGTCAGGTCACCATAGCCGGTTGAGCGCCGCTCATAGGCGAGACCGAGCATTTTCGCCGCCTTTTCGGCGACCTTGTCGAGTTCCGGGTCGTCAGTCTGAGCGATATAGATCAGCTTCTCGTAGTTGCCGAAATAGTCTTTGATCAGCTCCGGGTGCTTGTCCAGGCCGAGCGGCTTCATGAAGAAGGCATCGAATTGCCGGCAGAGGAAATCGGTCATGTAGAACGACATCATGTCATCATCGGCGACCTTCGCATAGGTATCCATGCCCTGGTAGAAAGCAAAGCAATGCGGCCCGGCCATGCGCTCGACGCCATGCTTCTCGCAGATCCGATCGAGCAAGCCACCCGTGCCGCAATCGGCATAGCCTACGAAGATGTGTCTGTAGCCGTCGGTCTTGGCCTTCTCGATTGCCTTGTCCATGGCCGGCGCGATGCGGTCCGGATAGAAGTGGAACTCCGCTGGCAGGCAGGTCAGGTCGAGATGGTCGAGCCCAAGCTGCTCCTTGACCGCCAAAACCTCGCGCGCAATCATCCCGCAGGCGATGACGAGCAGCCTGTCGCCCTGATCGGATTGTTGTTTTCGCGCGATGGTCATGGAACCAGTCTAATCCATCTTCGTTGCTGTCCAGCGAATTTATATGCTGAGGGAGACACCATTCATGAAATTGTTCCGCGTTGCGCCAATCGCTATTCTCGCCTGCGCCTTGGCTGTTTCGGCCTGCGCCAACACGGTGCGCGGCGTCGGTAAGGACATCAAATCCACTGCTAAGGCTGTTGACGATACCGTCAAGAAACCCTGATCCGCACGGCTCTAAACATTTGGGAATAAAAAAGCCGCACTGCAAGGCGCGGCTTTTCTCGTTGGTGCCGGACTTATTGGCTCAGGCCGAAGCGCGGACGTTGTGCTTGCGCTTCATGAAGTCCTTGGCGGTCTCGACTGCCACCGCGGCGTCGCGGCAATAGGCGTCGGCACCGACGGCTTTGCCGAATTCCTCGTTGAGCGGCGCACCGCCGACCAGCACAACATAGTCGTCGCGAATGCCCTTTTCCTTCATCGTATCGATGACGACCTTCATGTAAGGCATGGTCGTCGTCAGCAGCGCCGACATGCCGATGATGTCGGGCTGGTGCTTTTCGATGGCATCGAGATATTTTTCGACCGCATTGTTGATGCCGAGGTCAATGACATCGAAGCCGGCGCCTTCCATCATCATGCCGACCAGGTTCTTGCCGATATCGTGGATGTCGCCCTTGACGGTGCCGATCACCATCTTGCCCTGCTTTGGTGCGCCAGTGGCGACAAGCAGCGGACGCAGGATGAACATGCCGGCCTTCATCGCGTTGGCCGACAGCAGCACTTCGGGAACGAACAGGATGCCATCGCGGAAGTCCTCACCGACGATGCGCATGCCTTCGACCAGAGCCTCGGTCAACACCTTGTAAGGCGCCCAGCCGCGCTCGAGAAGGATATTGGTGCCTTCCTCAATTTCTTCCTTCAACCCATCATAAAGATCGTCGTGCATCTGCTGCACCAACTCGTCGTCGGAGAGTTCCGAAAGGATGATCTCGTCGTCGGCCATTTTTTCTCAGGCTCCTTGCCGGCTACAACTATCGCGGCAGCTTAAAAATATCGCGCCAATACCTAACCCGCATGGGCCGGTTGTCCATAGCTGATTTGCGACTTCCCGCAAAACGAAAGCGACCGTAAATTTCTTGGAATTCTTGTCGATTTTGCGACAGGCGTTGGCGCTGGCGGGCCGTTTCGAATAGGGTGCATGGCTACGATCCGGCCAGAGACCGCAATATGCGGCCGCAAACGGATTTCAGGCCGGTACAAGAGCCCGGCCGGAGTAAATCAAGGCCAGAACGAAAGCCAGGGAAGAACGATTATGAGTGAGAACGCGCCGGTCGATCAGGAAGCGTCAAACGCGCGGCGCGGGCGCGCGGCCAGCGGTGGCGCCGCAGCCCGACGGGCTGCACGTTCGGGCGGCGGCCCCGGCACACAGCTCACCTATATCAAGCGCAAGATCAACGTCTATGAAGTGCTGGACGAGGAAGGGCTGGCGCTGATCGAAAAGAACACCGACACGGTGCTGGAGGAGATCGGCATCATCTTCCGCGACGACGCCGAGGCGCTAAAGCTTTGGAAAGAGGCGGGCGCCGACGTCAAGGGCGAGCGGGTGCATTTCCCCAAGGGCCTCTGCCGCTCGCTGTTGAAGACCGCTCCGTCCGTCTATACCCAGCACGCCCGCAACGGCGAGCGCTCGGTGCAGATCGGCGGCAACGCGACAGTGTTCGCGCCAGTCTATGGACCGCCCTTCGTGCGCGATCTCGACGGCGTCAGGCGCTATGCGACGATCGAGGATTTCCGGAATTTCGTGAAACTCGCCTATATGGCGCCGTCGATCCACCATTCGGGCGGCACGGTTTGCGAGCCGGTCGACGTGCCGGTCAACAAACGGCATCTCGACATGATCTACAGCCATATCAAATATTCGGACAAGCCGTTCATGGGCTCGGTGACCGCGCCCGAGCGCGCTGAAGACACGGTGGCGATGGCCAAGATCGTGTTTGGTGACGATTTCGTCGAGAACAACACAGTGCTGACCAGCCTGATCAATGCCAACTCGCCGATGGTCTTCGACGAGACCATGCTGGGAGCGCTGAAGGTCTATTCGCGCCACAATCAGGCCTGTATCGTCACGCCGTTCATCCTTGCCGGTGCGATGAGCCCGGTGACGGTCGCCGGCACGCTGACACAGGTTTTGGCCGAGGTTCTGGCCGGGGCATCGTTCACACAACTGATCCGGCCGGGTGCGCCGGTTCTGTTCGGCACCTTCGCCTCGTCGATCTCGATGCAGTCGGGCGCGCCGACTTTCGGCACGCCGGAGCCGTCGCTGGTCTCGTATGGCGCCGCACAGCTTGCCCGCAGGCTCGGCCTGCCGTTCCGCACCGGCGGTTCGCTCTGTGCTTCAAAAATCCCCGATGCGCAGGCCGCCTACGAGAGCGCCAACACGCTGAACTCGACGATCCTGGCCGGCACCAATTTCGTGCTGCATTCGGCCGGCTGGCTCGAGGGCGGTCTCGCCTCCTGCTACGAAAAGTTCATGATGGATATCGACCAGCTCGGCATGACGCAGAAGTTCTCCGAAGGCGTCGACCTGTCGGAAAACGGCCAGGCGATGGACGCCATCCGCCAGGTTGGCCCGGGCAGCCATTATCTCGGCTGCGATCACACCCAGGCCAATTTCCAGACCGCGTTCTATCGTTCCAACATTGCCGACAACAATTCTTACGAGCAATGGCTGGCCGAAGGCGAAAAAACCGCGCCGCAGCGCGCCAACGAGCTCGCCCGCCGCTGGCTGGAAAGCTACGAGGCGCCGTATCTCGACCCGGGCATCGACGACGGACTGAAGGACTTTATTGCCAGGAAGAAGGCGTCGATGGCCGACGCCTTCACCTGAAAGGAGCCCGAATCAGGCGGGGCTAAAGTCGCCAACATCATCCACAAGGAAGTCTGGCGGAGCG
The DNA here is from genome assembly GCF_040322515.1 of Mesorhizobium sp. M0136. Lineage (NCBI taxonomy): Bacteria > Pseudomonadati > Pseudomonadota > Alphaproteobacteria > Hyphomicrobiales > Phyllobacteriaceae > Mesorhizobium > Mesorhizobium sp. M0136. Next base: position 172,229 of record NZ_JAMYTP010000007.1, on the reverse strand, counting down.
CCTTCTCCGACCCGGACAAGAAGGGATGATCCTCGAGCGCAGCATGGTCGAAACCATCGCGGCGGCACTTTCCGCACACGGTCTCGTGCTTCGCGGCGGCTTCAATTTTGCAGGCGCTGAGAAGGCGCCTTCCGATCTCTCCGGCGCTGCCGCCAGATCCGTCCTGCTGGTGGGGCAGGCGGGTGCCGCACCTTGGCCGCACTTCCTGCGCTGGCTGGAGAAACAGTCACAGCCGATCGACGATCCGCTCGACAAATGGTCGCGCGAAGTGATCGGCGCGGTGGCCGGAAAATTCGGGGCGCGCGCGGTGTCACCGTCCGACAGGCCTTATCTGCCGTTCCAGCAATGGGCGATACGTGCGGAGGGGCTGAAGCCGTCACCGCTCGGCATTCTCATGCATCCGAAATATGGACTCTGGCATGCCTATCGCGGCGCGCTGCTGTTCGAAGACAAAATTGCGCTCCAAGAACCCCGCGGCATGATTCACCTTTGCGACACATGTCTGGAAAAACCTTGCCTGAAATCCTGTCCGGTAGAGGCTTATTCTGCGGATGGTTTTGCACATGAAACCTGTCTGGCGCATGTGCGCGGGCAAAACGGCGCGCCCTGCCGGACCGGCGGCTGCCTTGATCGCAACGCCTGTCCTTACGGCACCGACTATCGCTATCCGGCCGAAGTTCAGGCCTTTCACATGGCAGCATTCGCGCGTCTGTAGCGTCGCCGAATGCCGCACGAAATCTTGAAGCAGATCGCCTCACTACAGCTTGCGGCGACGGTCACCGCGGGTATCTATCGCAGGTCAGATCAACGGAGCGGATGATGGCCACGCAAGCGATGCGGATCAAGACAAGCGACGGCATTGCCAAGGCCCGGCTGTTCCGTTCGGCGGCCCCAGCCAAGGCAGCGATCATCCTCTACATGGACGTTTTCGGTCCGCGACCGGCGCTTGATCAGATGGCGGAGCGGCTTACGGGCGAGGGCTATGCGGTGCTTGTGCCGGACCTCTTTTACCGCAATGCGCCCTACGGTCCGTTCCCAAGACTGCGTTCGGCGACGAGAGGAGCAAGACCGCAATCACAGGTCTCCTCGAAGGCACGACCCAGGAAAAGACGATCCGCGACAGCGGCGCTTTCCTCGATGCGCTCGCTGCGCAAGGACTGGCCGGGCCGGTCGGCATTGTCGGCTACTGCATGGGTGGAGCGCGGGCACTGAACGCAGCGGCCAGCTATCCCGGCCGCATCGTTGCCGCGGCCAGTTTCCACGGCGGCAATCTGGCTGGTGACGCCGCTGACAGTCCGCACCGGAAGGCCGCTTCGCTCAAGGCAAGGGTTTATATCGGTACGGCCGGCACTGATCGCAGCTTTCCGCCCGCGCAAGCGGCGCGGCTGGCCGAAGCGCTGCGCGCGGCCGAGGTCGACCATGTCATCGAGAACTATGCCGGCATGGCGCACGGCTGGTGCGTGCCGGACCACAGCGCCTTCGATGCAGCCGGCGCCGAGCGCCACTGGAAGCGGCTGACGACGCTGTTCGCGGAGACGCTCGGTCAGGGCACGCCAACCGTTACGACGTGACGGTGCGCCAGAAAATTCTTTCCATCGCCCCAAGGAACAGCCATTAGCCTTCGTCCAACAGGCAATGATGGCGATGATGCTGGACGAAAGCGAAGCCTCCGACGCTGAACTGATCGGGCGGGCGAAGGGCGGAGATCGGGGTGCTTTCGGCAAGTTGCTCGAAAGGCACTACGGTTTCGTCTATCGCGCCGCCTATCGCTGGTGCGGGAAAAAGGCCGACGCCGAAGATATCGCCCAGGAAGTCTGCGTCCGGCTTGGCCGGGCGATCCGCGACTATCATGGCAGCGGCGCCTTCACGACATGGCTCTACGCCATGACGCTGAATGCGGCGCGCGACATGATGCGCAAGACCGCCCGCGAGACGGTCAAGACCGATGCCTATGGCGCCTATGTCCTGATTTCGGGGGAAATCTCGGCTGAGCCGGAGGACCCGGCCGAGGCGCTCTGGGCGGCGGTGCGCAAGCTGCCGGACAAGCAGCGCGATGCGGTGCTGCTGGTTTATGGCGAAGGGCTGAGCCATGCAGCCGCCGCCGAGGCGATGGCGATCTCGGAGACGACGGTTTCCTGGCACATCCATGAAGCGAAGAAACGGCTGAAGACGCTGATGCGTTCAGCCGGGGAAGTGTGACCATGGTCGACGACAACGAACTCAACAAACTGCGCGACATCGCGGCACCGGCGCCGGACGCGGACGCAAAGGCGCGTGCCCTCCAGGCCGCGCTGCGCGCCTATGACATGGAAGAAAAAACTTTACCGGCCGCCCAAGGATCGGCAAGCGGGCTTCGTCTCACAGAGCGAGCACAAAGGCTCTGGAGCGAAATCATGCAAAAGAAACTCTTCGCCACGCCGGCCATCGCCGGGCTCGTTGCCCTGCCGATCGCCGGATACGCTGCCATGTACATGCTTGGGGAATCCAAATTCAGCGGGCCCGAATTCGGCGGGGACGATAAGATCACCGAGACACTGGCCGACAAGCCGGCGACCGTCAAACCGCCGGTCGTGGCCGAAGCAGACAAGCAGAAGAAGGCGGACGCCGACAGCGAAAGCCGTAACGCCGGCGAGGCGCTTGTGGCGCCGACATCGCCGCCGAAAGCGGAATCGACCGCAGTCGGCGGGTTGACCCAGCAGGACGTGCTCACCCGCAATGCTCCCGAACCGGCGCAGAGTGGCGAGTTTGTGCTGAATGGCGGCACCAGCACCGCGGCTCCGGCCGTCGATGGCGGCGCGCGGGTCGGACGCATGCCTGGCACGGTTGCCGATTCCAAGCTGATGGCACAGCAGCCTGCCGCTGCGCCGGCCGACCAGATGCTGCCGCAAGAGGAAAACCGCGACCGCGTCGAGAATTTCAAGACCAACCCGGTGCATGCCGCACTGGAAGATCCGGTCTCGACGTTCTCTATCGATGTCGACACCGCTTCCTATTCCTTTGTGCGGCGCTCGCTGAAGGAAGGTTTTATTCCGCAAGCCGATACGGTGCGCGTCGAGGAGATGGTCAACTACTTCCCCTATGACTGGAAGGGACCGGACTCCGCCTCGGCGCCGTTCAACTCGACCGTCAGCGTGATGCCGACGCCGTGGAACGAGCACACCAAGCTGATGCATGTCGCCATCAAGGGCTTCGACGTGAAGCCTGCCGAGCAGCCCAAGGCCAATCTGGTCTTCCTGATCGATGTGTCGGGCTCGATGAACGAGCAGGACAAGCTGCCGCTCCTGCAGTCGGCCTTCCGACTGCTGGTCAACAAGCTGAGACCTGACGACACCGTCTCGATCGTCACCTATGCGGGCGATGCCGGTACCGTGCTGGAGCCCACCAAGGCTTCGGAAAAGGACAAGATCCTCGCTGCCATCGACAATCTGACATCCGGCGGCTCGACGGCAGGCGAGGCCGGCATCAGGCAAGCCTACCGGCTGGCGCAGAAATCCTTCGTCAAGGACGGCATCAATCGGGTGATGCTCGCCACCGACGGTGATTTCAATGTCGGCCAGACCGACGATGACGATCTGAAGCGGCTGATCGAAAAGGAGCGCAAGACAGGCGTATTCCTGTCGGTGTTCGGCTTCGGCCGCGACAATCTGAACGATCAGATGATGCAGACCATCGCCCAGAACGGCAATGGCACCGCTGCCTATATCGATACGTTGGCGGAGGCCGAGAAGGTACTGGTCGAGGATGCCTCCTCGACACTGTTCACCATCGCCAAGGACGTGAAGATCCAGGTCGAGTTCAACCCGAACAAGGTTTCGGAGTACCGGCTGATCGGCTACGAGACCCGCGCCATGAATCGCGAGGATTTCAACAATGACCGGGTCGACGCCGGCGAGATCGGCTCAGGCCATTCGGTCACAGCGATCTACGAAATCACGCCTAAGGGCAGCGGCGGCGAACAGATTGATCAACTGCGCTATGGCCAGGCCTCGGTGAACAATGGCGGTGTTGCCAATGCCGACGAATATGCCTTCGTCAAGATCCGCTACAAGCTGCCGAAGGAGGACACTTCGAAGCTGATCACCACGCCAGTGACGTCAGCCAACGAAGTGGCGTCGTTCGACCAGGCCAGCACCGACCAGCGTTTCTCCGTTGCCGTTGCTGCCTTCGGCCAGAAGCTGCGCGACGAGGATGCGACCGCGAAGTTCGGCTACGACAAGATCATGCAGATTGCCATCGCCGCCAGAGGAGCCGACCCGTTTGGATACCGGTCCGAGTTCCTCTCGCTTGTGCGCCTTGCCTCGGCGCTCGGCGGTAACCGGTAGTGGCAATGACGGCCGGTTTCTTTCAGATGGGATCGTTCTGATAGGTGGAGCCGGCCTACGGGCGGGTGAGGCAGGCCGGCGAGGGGAACCTTGCCGGCCTTTTTCCGCGGCCGCACTGCTTCGCGCGGACCGCGTCGCAGACGAAGACGTCAGGCGCGTCCGCGGCGCCGCTCGCGGCGGGCTTCGCTGGTCTCGGCGACGTTGACCGTAGCCTGCTTGTTGCGCATCGGGCCGATGCGTTCGACGATCTGCTCGACGGTCGGGCGATCCGACTTGGTGTGCGCATCGAGCGCCTTGCGCATGGCGGCAAGGTGTTGGAACGAGGTACCGCAGCAGCCGCCGACGATCTTGGCGCCGGCATCGACGGCTAGGCGCACGTAGTCGGCCATCAGCTCGGGTGTGCCGGAATAGTAGATCTCGGCACCGCGAAATTCGGGGATGCCGCAATTGCCCTTTACGATCACCGTTGCCTCCGGCTTCGCCTCGGTCATGTCGAGCAGCGAAGCGAGAATATCGGAGGCGCCGACGCCGCAATTGGCGCCGACACCGAGCGGGGTCTGCGACAGGCCATCGACAACGCCGTGAATGTCCTTTGGCAGCAACCCCATCATGGTACGCCCGGCGGTGTCGAAGGAACCGGTATAGGTATACGGCAGGCCGACGCGGATGGCGGCTTCGGCGGCGGCGCGGATCTCGTCGGGCGCCGACATGGTCTCGATCCAGGCGACTTCGGCGCCGCCCGCCTTCAGGCCTTCGATCTGCTCGGCAAAGGCCTCGACCGCCTCATCATAGGTCATGGCGCCGAGCGGTACCAGCAACTCGCCGGTCGGGCCGACTGAGCCGGCCACGATCACTTTGCGGCCGGCCTTTTTTGCAACGGCATTTGCGATCTCGGCGGCGCGCTTGTTCAGTGCATAGACCCGGTCCTGCGCATGATGCAGCTTGAGCCGATGGCGGGTGCCGCCAAAAGAGTTGGTCAGGATGATGTCGGCGCCGGCATCGACAAAGTTCTGGTGCAGGCTGGTGATGGTGTCGGGAGCGGTCTCGTTCAAGAGCTCGGGAGCCTCGCCGGCCTCAAGGCCCATGGCGAACAGATTGGTGCCGGTGGCGCCATCGGCGAGCAGGACGCCCTTTTCGGCAAGCAGCGCGTCGATCGGATTGGTCATTGTGGAATACGCCTTCCCGGAGAATTATTGAGATAACGATATAAAGAATTCTTTATGTGACGTCAATGTCGGTGCGGGGAACAGCCGGTCAAAATCGCATCTCCGCCAGCTTTCGTGTGAAGCTGGCCGCCTCATGCGCGTTGACGTCCGCGGCACGGATCAGATTGTCGAAATGGCTGGTCAGGATGCGGATCGGCTGCGTGGCGTTCAGCACCAGATACATGTCGCCGACGTAAATGGCAGCGCGATAAGGTCCGAAGATCGTGTAGGGGATCGAATAGCGCATCCGCCCGTCATAGAGAAACAGGCGGAAGGTGGGATAGAGGTCGTCGAGCAGTGTCGCCATGTGCAGGAGTTGCTGGTGGCGGTCGGCTTCCGGAAAGCGGTCCCACACGCCCAGCCCGCGCGCGAAGATCTCCAGCGTGTGGCGCGGCATACAGACTTCCATGTCGGTTTCGGGCCGTCGGTTGTAGTCAATGCGATACTGCGTTTCGCCGGCCTGTGCCTCGCGGCTCTTGTTGGCGATGACGGCTTCATAGTCGACAAGCGCCTCGGTGCGCAGAAGATCGGGAATGCCGGCCGGCACGTAGCGGATTTTCGTTCCCGCCGCCTCGGCATGCCAGCGAGCCAGCAGCGTGCGGTCGAAGCCGTCCGGCGCCTCCTCGATCTCAAGGCTCTCGCGGATTTCACCGGTGACGCCCTCGTCGTGGCTGAGGCCGAGCAGCCAGTCGAGCGAGACTTTGAATTCGGCGGCGATGTTGAGCAGCGTTTCAGCACGGGGAAGGCGGGTCGAGCCGCCGGAGAGCAGCTGCGACAGGGCCGAACGGTCGATGCCAACCGCACCGGCGAACGCTGACTGGTTCAAATCGGACCTTGTCAAGAGCATTTTCAGGCGCTCGCGAAAGATCGTCGACAGGTCGCGTTTGTCCAAATGCCGTCCCACTCGATAGGAGGAAAAATTTGCGCTGAAACCTGCGAGCGCGGAGCTTCAGGCGTAAATGAATCCGGTTCGTTGTTTACAATGCATAACATATGCAGCTGAAAATGCGCAATCGCAACAGTTTGTGCGCTTTATCGCGTTGCCCCGATGCAACACTCCTGACACAATGCTGTCAGGAATCAAACGGGTTCCGGCGACTGGAAGGCAGTGGTCGATAGCATGACGAGCATGGGCAATAGGCGACACGGCGCAGCAGCCATCGAATGGCCGACCGTATTTCTCGCACTTCTCTGCTACGGCGGCTGGCTCGCTGCCGGCTTTCTGCTCTGGCCATCCTACCCGCTGCTGGCGCTCGCCTTTCTGACCCTGATTGCGACGCTGCAATCCTCGCTGATGCACGAGGTCCTGCACGGCCACCCAACCCGGAACGCGCGGCTCAACGAAGCGTTTGTGTTCCTGCCGATTGGCCTTGTCTGGCCGTTTCGCCGGTTCAAGACCATTCACCTGCGCCACCATGCAGACGAGCGCCTGACCGATCCGCTCGACGATCCCGAAAGCTATTACAAGGCGCTCTGGCAGCACGAGGGACTGCCGTCGGCGATGAAATTCCTGCTGAAGATCAACAATACAATGCTCGGCCGTTTCGTGCTGGGCCCGTGGCTGTCCTGCATAGGCTTTTTCATCGGCGACGCCAGGCAGGTCGTCGCGGGCGACAAGGTCGTCCGCAAGGCCTGGCTGCTGCACGCTATCGGCCTCGCCATCGTGCTGCCCATCGTGCAGTTCGGCTTCGGCATGCCATTGTGGCTTTACGTTCTGGTGCCGGTATGGCTGGGACAATCGCTGATTTCGATCCGCACCTACGCCGAGCACCAATGGTCGGAACATCCGGAAGGCCGCACGATCATCGTCGAGCGCTCGCCGCTGTCCTTCCTGTTCCTCAACAATAATCTACATTTCGTCCATCATAAGAGCCCGACGGTGGCCTGGTACAGGCTGCCGAAACTGTTTCGCGACCGCCGCGACGAGTGGCTGCGGATGAACAATGGCTACGCCTATCCGAACTACTTCGCGTTGCTCAAGGCCTATGCCTTCAAGGCGAAGGAGCCGGTTGTCCACCCCGTGCTGCGGCGCATGCCGGAACCGGGACGCGCATTCAAGCCGCGTGTCAGGGCACGCAGCCTCAATGGGCTTGGCAGCGCACCGGTACCCGCCGAGCCGCCGAAAGAGTGATTCTTGCGTTGTTGCAGGCGGTTCCGCGCGGACGACGCTTTCCTGAACTTGTCAATTTCCCCGCATAACGGTCAAATCCCCGACATGAGCGAATTCATTGCGGCTTTGCCGATGTATGACTGGCCGGAAGCGCGGGACGAGGTCGACGCGCAATGGGCGCGGTTGCGCGACACTTTCAGACAAAGAGGCATCGATGCGCCGGAGACGATCATCCGCCGCAATGGCGATTTGCCTCCAGTGCCTGGCGGTATCCGAGACGATCAGGGAAAACCCGTCGCGCCAGATCCGGCGACATTGCCGCCGGACGAGCTGGATTTTCACCGGCTCTGGCTGCACCCGGCGCTCCTCCTTGCGCAAACCTGTTGGGGACCGATGGAACTCGGCCTGTCGCAACGTGTCCAGCTCGTCGGTCAGCCGCGTTACGACGCCTTCGAGGGTGGACAGGGCGAACTCTATTCGAGCGCCATCATCATGAGAGCGGGCGAGGCACCACAGGCAAGGTCGCCGGCCGACGGCGGTGCCGTCATTCCGCTCGATCTGCTGCGCGGCCAGCGTTTCACCTTTAACAGCCTGGATTCCATGTCGGGCATCATCGCGCCAACTCGCGACCTGCAAGCATTGGGCGAGAGTCTGGACATCTTTTCCGCGTTGAGCGAAAGCTGTGGGCACCGTGCTTCGATCGTTGCCGTTGCCGAGGGCAGGGCCGACGTCGCGGCGATCGACTGCGAGAGTTGGGCGCTGGCGCAGCGTTTCGAGCCTGCGGCGCAGAAGGTGACGGTCGTCGGCTGGACAAGGCGTCGCAAAGGCTTGCCGTTCATCACGGCCAGGACAACGCCGGAAACGATCGTCACCACGATGCGCGAGGCGATCGCAGCGCTCACATAACCGCGTCGCGTTCGGTCGGCCTCATGCGAGCACTTTAGATTCCTGTTTATGCATGTCGTTATCGCAAAACCGCTGCCCACCCTCGGGTCAAGCCCGAGGGCATGCTTTTGTGGGACATGCATTAGCAGCCGCCAAGCAGCCGATTGTCGAGCGGGTAGGTCGAAAGCTTCTCGTTGCCGGTTTCGGTGATCAGGATCTGTTCCTCGATCTTGGCGCCTTCGTAGCCGCCAAGCCGACCGATATAGCTCTCGACGCACAGCACCATGCCAGGTTCGAGCACTCCGTCGGGTGTGTCGTCGGTCCAGTCGCTAGCATGCGGCAAAGTCGGGTATTCGTCGGCAAGACCGACGCCGTGATAGAGCACCCCGTAACGGGCGGGGAAGCAGTCCCCCGGCGGCACTGACGAGCGCTCGACGAGGTCGCGGAACGATACGCCCGGCCGCATCAGCTCCGTGTTGTTGGCGATCTGGTCGGCGGCGATGCGGAACAGGTCGCGCTGGTCCTGCGACGGCGGCGCGTCACCGCAAAGCCAAGTGCGCGAAAGGTCGGCGCAGAAGCCGTAAGGACCGATCAGGTCGGTATCGAAAGCGACGAGCTCGCCGACCTCGATCGTCCGCGACGAGCACTCCTGGAACCACGGATTGGTGCGCGGACCCGACGACAGGAGCCGGGTTTCGATCCATTCGCCGCCGCGCGCGATGTTGCCACGATGGAGTTCGGCCCACAATTCATTCTCCGAGATGCCAGGCCTTAGCGCCTGCTCCATCTCGCCCATCGCTGCCTCGCAAGCGACGATCGCCCGGCGCATGGCAAGGATCTCGTCGGGCGATTTGATCAGCCGCGCATTTTCCATCACCCCTTCGCCATTGCCGGTCGAAATGCCGAGACGGGCGAGCTCTTCGATGCCCTCGGGATTAATGTGGTCGACGGCGATGCGGCGATTGCCGCCGCCATGTTCCAATACCAGCTCGGCGATGCCGGCTGCCCAGCGGCGGACTTTTTGACCGGTCAGCTCGCCGCTGTACAGGTAAGCCCACGACACCGCCGGCCGCACCTCGTCGACGACGCCGGAATGATCGGAAAGATGCTCGCAGGAGAAATAGTCGAACAGCACCACCGGGCCATCGGTGGCGACGAAACAATGCCTGGTCCGATTGTGTGCGACCCAGAGCTGCATGTTGGTCGCATCCGTCGCATAGCGGATGTTGACCGGATCGTAGAGCAAGGCTCCCGCATAGTCGCGGCGCTTCAGCTCGGCGCGGATGCGCTCGAGCCGGTATCGGCGCATGGCGGGCAGGTCAGGAGCAGCAATTCCCGCCGCCTGCCATTCGGTTTCCGCCAGCGCTCCATAGCCCAGCGCATGCTGGTTGAGTTCAGCGGCCTTCAGCCGCGATTTTTTGCGCAGCACATCGTTCGAGCCGTCCGGCTCGAACGGCATGATCTTGCGGTGATGACGGGGCCGGTCAGTCGGGTTCCTGTCCACCCTCGGCTCCTCCGCTAACGCCTTCTTTTGGCGCCGTGGCTCCTCCCACCGCCATTCTCTTCAATCTTACATAGGCGCCGGGCCGGGTGGACTTGCCGGTGCCACGCAACAGCGGAACCATCATTTGCCGCGGCTGGCCGTCCGGCTCATAGCCGGCCGCTTTGAGCTGCTCCAAAATGACCGGACGCGGATCGTCGCGGTCAAGCCAGACGAGTACGGCCGGCTCCTGCATCAGCATTTCGAAATTAGGCACTTCCTGGTCAAGTGCGACCAGTTTTTCGTCGACCAGCCGCAGGTTTCCGACCCATGCACCATCAGATATTGCGGTTTTGGCCGGTCCGTCCGCAGTCAGTTGGCGATAGAGGGCCGGGTAATCCACGCGGATCATCCGCGACAGACCACTGGTCCCGTTTATCTGGACGTACCAGGTGGCGGGCGCGAGGAGCACGGCGATGATCGCTCCAGCCGCGATTACCAGGAGCTGCGCATTCCTGCCGCGCGGCGTCAGCCGTTCCATAGTGGCGACGATGGCCGGCGGCAACATGAACAGGACCGGTAGCAGCCAGCGATCCTTGACCACCGTCACGCCGGTGGCCAGTACAAGTATCGCAAGCATGGCCAAGCCGAGCGCCAAGGTACGCCTCAACAGAATTTCCCGAGCCGGACCTTTCGGGTGCCACTCGGAGAAACGAAACCCGGCCAGCCCGAAAGCCAGCGCGGAGACGAGCACCGGCAAGACCGCGAAATTGAAGGTCCCCATGATAAACTTGCGGGCACCGACAAAGGCCGCCGCCATGCGCCCTCGTTGCGAGTCTATTCCGAACTTCTCGCCTCTCGACAATAAATCGGCGGGATGCATGAGGCTCCAATAGGTGGTTGGCGCCAGCACCAATATCGCGACCGCTATGCTGATGGCGAACTTCGGATCGAGGATTACGCTGCGCCATTCGCGCAGCGACAGCACTGCCGCAACAAGGGCTATCACGAGAAAGACATCATTATATTTGGCAAGAATTGCAGCCGCCGTGGCCAAGCCAAACGCCGCATAGGCGACCATGCTTCGCCGCTCGAGAAGATAGGCCATGGCAAGCAGGAGCAGCGAGCAGAAGGCGACGACGGCGACGGAATGCGACAAGGCGCGCTGCGATTCCCAGACGATCTGCGGGATCGTAAACAGACCGAACATGGCCGCCGCCGCTGTCGCTTTGGTGTAGCCGAACCGCCGCATGGCGGCGAACACGCTGCAGGCGGCGAGGAACAGCACGGAGTATTTGACGAGCTTCAGCGTGAAGATACTGGTGCCGAAAACATGCGCGGCCAGCCAGTTGATCCAGGTGTAGAGGGGTGGTTGCGAGCCGCCATATCCAGCCCAGAGATACGGTATATAGATCAGCTGCTCCGCATCATCGATGCCGACGCCGGTTCCCGCCCAAGAGCTCAACAGGGACAGTATGATGGTCTGCAAGGCGAAGTAAGCCGCGACCATGACAATCGCCGCCGGGAACGGGCCGATCCGTCCCTCGGCCAGCCACTCGGCCCATCTCAGATTGTACTTCAATGAAATCTCATCGCCCTTGCCAGCAGAGTGTTGCCGGCTGCGCTAGCATGAAGAGCATGCTCCGCACAATGCGACCGGCTGGCTGCGCCTACGTCCTCATCTTTTCGCCGCTCGGATCGAACGGCGGTTCGACATTGATGCGTGCGGGACGCCGGTGGCCAAGGATTTCGATCTCGAACAGGCCGGCGCTCTCGTTCTCGGCAAGCGCTGCCGGTACATAGCCTTGCGCCATCGACTTCTCGACATAATGCGCATAGCCGCCGGAGGTGATCCAGCCGACCACGCGCCAGTCGCCGTCGACAATGCCGCGCACGGCAGACGCGCCTTCGGCGGCGTTCGAGCCGCGCACTTCCTTGCCGCCCGCGTCGAAGCGCGGTGCACCGTAGCCATGCGGCTTTTCCACGGTGCCGTAATCCTTGCCGCCGACTTTGGCCCAGATCGGCTCGTCGCCCATGACGTCGGCATCCGCGGCATCGACGATGAAGGAAACGCGGCGCAGCTTCGGCCCTGCCGCCTGTTCCCTGGCTGCCGCCTCCCGGCCGATGAAATCGTTCTTCTCCAGCTTGATGAAGCGGTCCATCGAGCCTTCGAATGGTCCGTAGATCGGACGTAGCTCGCGGAACCAGGTCGGGAAGTTCTTCTCAAGGCGCATCGAGAGCAAAGCCCGCATGCCGAAATCGATAAGGCCAAACTCTTCGCCAGCCTCCTTGATCGCCTTGTAGACCAGGCGCTGGTAGGCGGGCGCCATCCAGATCTCATAGCCGAGGTCGCCGGTGTAGGTGATGCGGTTGACCATGCAGGGCGCGCCGCCGACCGCCATCTCGCGGAAATCCATGAAGCGGAAGGCCTTGGTCGAGATGTCGACATCGACCAGTTTCTGCAGCAGGTCACGCGATTTCGGCCCGGCGATCGACAACCCGACCAGCGTCTGGTCGAAGCGGTGGATGCGGATGCTTCCATCCTTCGGCAGATGCTTCTCGAACCAGCGCATGTGGTATTTCTGCGCTGCCGAAGAACCCCAGATCATGAAGCGTTCTTCGCCCGCCTTGGCGATGGTGAAGTCGCCGATCAGCCGGCCGAACTCGTTCAGCATCGGCGTCAGCACGATGCGGCCGGTCCTTGGCATGCGATTGGTCATCAGCCGGTTGAGGAAGTCCTCGGCCCCTGGTCCGGAGACTTCGTATTTGGCAAAGTTGGCGATCTCGGTGACGCCGACCTTCTCGCGGGTGGCGCGCACCTCCTCGCCGATCGGGCCGAAATCATTGGAGCGGTGGAAGGACACGACGTCCTTCGGCTCCGAGCCTTTCGGCGCGAACCAGAGCGGGGTTTCGAGACCCCAGCTGTCGCCCATGACGGCGTTGTTGGCGAGCATGGTGTCGTAAAGCGGGGTCGTCTGCGCCGGTCTTGCCGCCGGCAATTCCTCGTTGGGAAAGCGGATGGAGAAACGGCGCGAATAGTTTTCGCGCACCTTTGCGTTGGTGTAGCGCAGCGTTGCCCATTCGCCGAAGCGGGCCACGTCCATGCCCCAGACGTCGAAGCCGGGGTCGCCATGGACCATCCAGTTGGACAGCGCCAGGCCGACGCCGCCACCCTGGCTGAAGCCGGCCATGACGGCGCAGGCGCACCAGAAATTGGTCAGGCCCTGCACCGGGCCGACCAGCGGGTTGCCGTCCAGCGCGAAGGTGAAGGGACCATTGATGATCTGCTTGATGCCGGCCTTCTCGATGCCGGGGAAATGCTTGAAGCCGATCTCAAGCGACGGCGCGATGCGGTCGATGTCGGGCTGCAGCAGCTCGTGGCCGAAATCCCACGGCGTGTTGACCGGCGACCACGGCTTGCAGGCCTTTTCATAGGTACCGAGCAGGATGCCGTTGCGCTCCTGGCGGGTATAGATCTCGCCCTTGAAATCGAGCACGCCGATCATCTCGCGGCCGGTCGACTTGTTGAATTCCTCGACCTCCGGCATCGGCTCGGTCAGGAGATACATGTGCTCCATGGCCAGCACCGGCAGTTCGACGCCGACCATGCGACCGATCTCACGCGCCCACAGGCCGCCGCAGTTGACGACATGCTCGGCTTTGACCGTGCCTTGCTCGGTGACGACGTTCCAGGTGCCGTCGACCTCCTGCGTCAGTTCGACGACGCGGTTGCGCAGCACGATCTCGGCGCCCAGCTTCCTGGCGGCCTTGGCATAGGCGTGGGTGGTGCCGGAAGGATCGAGGTGGCCCTCGACCGGATCCCACATGGCGCCGACGAAATTCGTCTCGTCCATCAGCGGGAACATCGCCTTCGCCTCGGACGGCGTGATCAGTTCTGTGTCCATGCCGAGATAGCGGCCCTTGGCGTGGGCGAGCCGCAGGAAGTCCATGCGCTCGGGCGTATCGGCCATCATCACGCCGCCGGTCAGGTGCAGCGAGCAGGATTGGCCGGAAATCTCCTCGATCTCCTTGTAAAGCTGCACCGTATAGGCCTGCAGCTTGGCGACGTTGGGATCGCCGTTCAGCGTATGGAAGCCGCCCGCCGCATGCCAGGACGAGCCGGAGGTGAGCTCCGAACGCTCGATCAGCAGGATGTCGGTCCAGCCAGCTTTGGCCAGATGATAGAGCACCGAGCAGCCAACGACCCCGCCGCCGATGACAACCGCTTTTGCATGAGATTTCATTAAGATAATTCCGTTTTTGAAGAGATTGAATCGAGTGAGCGGGGCGCGAAAACAAAGCGGAGGTCGAATACGGCGATGTTTTCGGCCAGCCTGCCATCAAGCGCGGCAAGAATGGTTTCACAGACGGAAGTACGATGTTTCAGGACGTCATGGTTCCAAAGACGCAGGATCGAATAGCCTTGGGCGCGCATGAAATCATCGCGGCGGCGGTCATATGAACTGTCGGCGTGCTGTTGTCCGTCGATTTCAACAACAAGCCATTTTTCGCGGCAGACGAAGTCTGCAAAAAAGGCGCCGATGGAGAACTGACGCGTAAAGCGATAGCCGCCAAGCTTGCGCGCCTTTAATTCAAGCCAGAGCAGTGCTTCCGCCTGATTGCCTGCTTGCCTAAGTTTTCGTGCTCGCTCGGTTGTACCTATTTTGCGGCGACTACGCGTTTCATGAACGGCTTCCCCCACTCCGTCGCTGCTTCGCAGCGCCACCTCTCCCCCCTCCGGAGGGAGAGGAAGGGGGCTGGCTGGAATAAGGTCGCGCCCTTCCTCTACCCCGTCGATCGGGGGAGAGGTGTCGAGCGAAGCTCGACGGAGCGGGGGTCGACTGTTCATCAAACCAATGATCAGAAATCGGTCGGTGCGCCGCCTTCGGCCCGGCGCTTGTCGACGAAAGCGTTGAGCTCCTCGCGAATTGCCGGGTCCATATAGGGCTCTTCATAGGACGCCAGCCGTTCCTTCCACACGCGATTGGCTTTTTCGAGCGCCGTCGGCGATCCCGCCTCCGCCCAACTCTCGAAATTGCGCCAGTCCGAAATGATTGGCGCGTAAAACGCGGTCTTGTAGCGGTCCTGCGTGTGCTGGGTGCCGAAGAAATGGCCGCCGGGGCCGACCGACTGGATGGCATCGAAACCGAGCGCTTCGTCGGAAAGATCGAGCGGCGTCAGGAACTCGGCGACCATCTGCAACAGGTCTATATCGAGGATGGTCTTTTCGTAGGAGCAGCGCAGGCCGCCTTCGAGCCAGCCGGCCGCATGCATCATCAGATTGCCGCCACCTTGGATGGCGCCCCACAGCGAGAACACGCTTTCATAGGCGGCTTGAGCGTCGACCGTGTTAGCGGCGCAGGTGTTGGAGGTGCGGTAGGGGATGTTGTAGCGGCGGGCGAGCTGCCCGCCGACCAGCTGCGCCTTCATATATTCCGGCGTGCCGAAGGCCGGCGCGCCGGACTTCATATCGACATTCGAGGTGAAGCCGCCGTAGCCGACAGGCGCGCCCTTGCGCACCATCTGCGCAAAGGCGATGCCGGACAGCGCCTCGGCATTCTGTTGCACCAGCGCGCCGGCAATCGTCACCGGCGCCATGGCGCCGGACAGGGTGAAGGGCGTCACGATGACCACCTGGCCCTTGCTCGACATCTGGATGATACCTTCCATCATCGGCACGTCGAGCTTGAGCGGCGAATTGGTGTTGATGATGGTGAATACCGACGGCTCTGCGAGCAACTGCTCATGGCTGATGCCGCGCGCGATCCTGGTGATCTCGATGCCGTCGACGTTGCGCTCCTTACCGAGCGAATAGATGTGGAACATCTTGTCGGTCAGCGTGGCGAGGTCACGGATGCATTCGAGGTGGCGCACGGACGGATGGATGTCGATCGGCTCGACCGGGTACCCGCCCGTGCAGTTCAATATGTTGTGCATCTGCGCAAGCTTGAGGAAGTTGCGGTAGTCCTGCTGGTTGCCTGGCCGGCGGCCGCGGTCGACGTCTGAGCAATTGGGTGCCGACGCCATCATCGAGATGATCAGATTATCGCCGCCGAAGCGCACATTGTGCGTCGGGTTGCGGGCGTGGATGGTGAATTCCGGCGGGCAGTGCGCTACCAGTTCCAGGATCATGTCGCTGTCGAAGCGCACCCGCTCGCTGCCTTCGCGGACATCGGCGCCATGCGCCTTCATGATGCGCCGGGCTTCGTCATGCAGCACGTCGACGCCGATTTCCCGCAGCACGCGCAGAGAGGCGAGATGAATTGATTCCAGCTCGTCGTCGGAAACCAGCCGGGTCGGCGTCAGCGGGTTCTTCAACTGCCGAAACGGCGGCTGCTCAAACGTCGTCGATCCGCCGGCACGCTTCCCCGCGCGGCCGCCGCGACGGGCGCGGTCGTTTGCCAGTGCCGGTTCGGCGGGCTGAAGGGCGGCGGTCATAAGAGTCCTCGTACGCTGCGGCAATGCGGCGGCATAATGGACCGCCGGCCGTCCGGCCATTGCGGAGGCGGCGACCACTAGGGCGAGGGAAGCGACATGCCCTGGGGACAGCCGGCTGGATCGCCAGCCTCTTGATCGCGTTCCGGCTGGCGCAAGCGGTTTTCCTTGCCGGTGCTTACCGCGACGGAACCGAAACGCTAATCCTGCATCATGGACCGGGCGGTACAAAGCAGCGGCGAAATAGGGCAATGGGCGGCGATCACCGGCGTGATCGCCACCGTCTCGGTGTTCGCCATCGCGCAAGGGCTGAGCTATCCGCTGTTGAGCTTCATCCTGCAGCGCCAGGGTGTCTCGCCGGCCATAATCGGCCTGTCGGCGGCAATGACGCCGATCGGCTTCATCGTCTCGTCGCCGCTGGTTCCGGCGCTGGCGCGGCGTTTCGGGGCAGGGCGCACCGCGCTTACTTGCGCGGCACTTTCCGCGCTGGTGCTGGCGCTGATCGGCTGGACCCAAAACGTCTATCTGTGGTTTCCGCTGCGCTTTTTGATCGGCGCCGTCACCAACCCGCTCTACGTGCTGAGCGAAGTCTGGGTGATCGCACTGGCGCCGCCGGCACGCCGCGGCCGCGTCATGGGCATCTATTCGACCATCATTTCGGCGGGCTTTGCGGCGGGGCCGCTGTGCCTGCTTGCGGTCGGCACCGTGGGATGGCCGCCGTTTCTGGTCGGCATCGGCGCATTCCTGTTTTGCGGCGCCTGCCTCGCCTCGGTGCTGGCACGGCTGCCCAAGGTCGACGAGAGCGGGCACCGGGTTTCGGTGCTGGGGTTCGTGCCGCAGGCGTGGCTGCTGTTGTCGGCGGTGATTGTGGCCGCCGGTTTCGAACAGGCGGTGCTCGCCTTGCTGCCGGTCTACGGAACACATTATGGCATTGCGGAAGCGCACATGTCGGCGCTGCTGTCAGTGATGATCGCCGGCAATATCGCTATGCAGGTGCCGCTCGGCTTGTTGGCGGAACGACTGACGGCGCGGCTGGTGCGGTTCATCTGTGTTTCGATGACGGTGCTGGGATGCGCGCTGCTGCCGGTTCTCATCGAGACGCCGCTGATCTGGCCGTGCGTCTTCGTCTGGGGTGCGGTTTCGTACGGTATCTACACGATGTCGATCATCGAGCTCGGCGAGCGGTTCACCGGCTCGGCACTGGTCGCCGGCAATGCCGCCTTCTCTTTGATGTGGGGCATCGGCGGCATCGCCGTGCCGCCGCTGGCGGGCAGCGCCATGGATGTTGTTGGCGCCGGCGGCCTGCCAATGACGCTCGGTGCCATTTGCCTGGCGCTGGCAGTTGTAACGGTCATTCGAAGACGGATGGCGTGAATGCCAGAAAGCCGCCGTTTCTGACGAACGACTTGAATATAAGCGGCCCCATGTCGATCTTGGCTATGCCGCCGCCCGACTCAACCGGAGACCTCATGACCAAATCGAATACCAAGGGCCAGCCGGGTTCGGCGGCCGAAGACCCGTTTCTCTGGCTGGAGGACAGGAGGGGCAAGCAGGCGCTCGACTGGGTGCATCGCCAAAATGCGATCACGGTCGGGGAGCTGCAGGGTGATCCGTCCTATCAGACGTCGTTCCAGACGGCGCTCGACCTGATGACGGCCGAGGATAACATCGCCGTCGGGGCCGCTATCAACGGCTATGTCTATAATTTCTGGCAGGACCGAACGAACGTACTCGGCCTCTGGCGGCGCACCACGGTCGCGTCCTACAAGACCGACAAGCCGGAATGGCAGACGATCATCGACTTCGACAGCCTGGCGGCGAAAGAGGGAGTGAAATGGGTGTTCAGCGGCGCCAGCCGACTTTATCCCGACTTCAGCCGCTGCCTGCTCAGCCTGTCGCCGGATGGCGGCGATGCCAGCGAGATGCGCGAATTCGATATCGAAAGCAGGTCCTTCGTCGATGGCGGCTTTCGTGCTCCTGCCTCGAAGTCGAGCTTTAGCTGGCTGGACGAGGACACGGTTACCGTTTCCGCCGCCTTCGAGGAGGACGACAAGACCCAGTCCGGTTATCCGCGCGTGGTCAAGCTTTGGCGGCGCGGCACGCCACTGAACGAGGCGATGCCGATCTTTGAGGCGCTGAAGCAGGATCTTGCCGCCGGCGGGTCCGTCGAATTCGACGGCGACAAGCGTCATGTCTTCCTCGCCCGGACCATCGACTTCTTCGCCTCGCACAGTTTCCTGCGGCTGCCATCGGGCGAAAACAGGCGCATCCCGCTGCCGGACGACGTCACCGATACAGCGGTGTTCAAGGGCCAGCTTGTCTTCGGCGTGCGTACGCCATGGACGGCGCCGGACGGCACGCTATGCAAGCCCGACGGGCTCTATTCACTCGATTTCGAGCGCTGGATCGAAACCGGGCTATTCGGATCCCTCGATACCGTGCTCGAGCCGGCGCATCGTGTCTCGATCGCCGGTATTGCCCGCACGCAGGACCGGCTGTTCATCAATTTGATGGACAATGTGCGCGGCAAGGTCGTCGCCGGCAAGCGCAGCGACAGCCGCTGGGAGTTCAAGCCCGTGGCTTTACCCGAAAACGGCAATGTCGGCATCAGCCATGCCGAGCATTTCGGTTCCAGCGTCTCCTTCTCCTTCACCGATTTCCTGACGCCGAGCTCGATCATCTGGTCGGACGACAACGCCGCGGGCCTCGCAACGGTGAAGTCGCAGCCGGCGCGTTTCGATGCGTCGTCGCTGGTCTCCGAACAGTTCGAAGCGCGCTCGAAGGATGGCACGATGATCCCGTACTTCGTCGTCAGGAGGCGCGACTTGCATGGACCCGTGCCGACATTGCTTTACGGCTATGGCGGCTTCGAAGTGCCGCTGCTGCCCGGCTATGCCGGCGTGCGCGGCAGGCTGTGGCTGGAGAAGGGCAATGCCTATGTGCAGGCCAACATACGCGGCGGCGGCGAGTTCGGCCCGAACTGGCATCAGGCGGCGCTCAAGGCCAATCGCCAGAATGCCTTCGACGACTTCGCCGCGGTCGCGCAAGATCTGGTGAAGCGCGGCATCGCTACGCCCGCCACGCTGGGCATCCAAGGCGGATCGAATGGTGGCTTGCTGACCGGCGTCTCGCTGACCCAGCACCCGGAATTGTTCGGTGCCGTGATCATCGAGGTGCCGCTGCTCGATATGCTGCGCTACACCGAACTGCCGCCCGGCGCGTCGTGGATGGCCGAGTATGGCGATCCGGCGAAGCCGGAAGAGGCAGCCTGGCTCGCCGCCTATTCGCCGTACCAGCATGTAGACACGGACGCAGCCTATCCGCCGGTGTTGCTGACGACCTCGACCGCCGACGATCGCGTCCATCCCGGGCACGCGCGCAAGATGGCGGCACGGCTGCAGGCGGCCGGCCACGGCAAGACGCTGTTCTTCGAGGAGACCGAGGGCGGCCATGGCGGACGCGGCGATCGGCGGCCGCAAGCAGCCCAGGCGGCGATGAAATATGTCTTCCTGCAGCGGGCCCTAACTGGCACCAATTGACTGGCACCAATTGACCGGCGTCGCTTGACCGGCACGGCTTGAACTGAGGGCTCGAGGCAGCCTAAGGTACATGCATGGCTCGGCTGGCGAAATCGGGTTGCGCATTTGGGGTCGCGGTGACGCCGTCGCCGCGCACGCTTCGCGCCGAGCTGTTGCGGCTGTGCGCCCGCATCGGCTATTCGCCGCCCGCTGTCCTCTGACGAATCCGCCCCGGCGCAAAAGCTGCCGGATTGGTTCAAGAGGAAAGATCAGACATGACCTACCAGAATTATTCGCTGAAGCAGCTTCAGCAGATCGATGCCGCGCATCACCTTCATCCGTTCACCGACCACAAAGAGATGCGCGAGACCGGCTCGCGGATCATCACTCGCGCCAACGGGCCGTTCATCTACGATTCCGAAGGGACGGAAATCCTCGACGGCATGGCAGGGCTGTGGTGCGTCAATGTCGGCTATGGCCGCGACGAGCTGGCCGACGCCGCCTACGCCCAGATGAAGGAATTGCCCTACTACAACTCCTTCTTCAAATGCTCGACGCCGACGCCGGTTCTGCTGTCGAAAAAGCTGGCGGAGATCGCGCCAAGGCACATCAACCAGGTGTTCTACGGCTCGTCCGGTTCGGAGGCCAACGACACGGCGCTGCGCCTGGTCCGTCACTATTGGGTGCTGGAAGGCAAACCGGAGAAGAACCGCATCATCTCGCGCAAGATGGGCTATCACGGCTCGACCATCGCCGGCGCCTCGCTCGGCGGCATGGATTTGATGCACAAGCAGCTCGGCGGCGCCGTGCCCAACATCGTCCATGTAATGATGCCCTATGCCTATGAGCTCGCACTGCCCGGCGAAAGCGACCATGATTTCGGCCTGCGCGCGGCAAAAGCGGTCGAGGACGCGATCCTCGAAGCTGGCGCCGACAAGGTGGCCGCCTTCATCGGCGAACCGGTGATGGGGGCAGGCGGGGTGAAGATCCCGCCGATGAGCTATTGGCCGGAAGTGCAGCGCATCTGCCGCAAATACGACGTCCTGCTGATGCTGGACGAGGTCATCACCGGCTACGGCCGCACCGGCGAGTGGTTCGCGGCACAAGCCTTCGATGTCGAGCCCGACACCATCACCACGGCCAAGGCGCTGACCTCTGGCTATCAGCCGCTGTCGGCGCTGCTGGTCAGCGACCGCATCGCGGCGACGCTGGTCGAAAAGGGCGGTGAATTCTATCACGGCTACACCTATGCCGGGCACCCGGTGGCCTGCGCGGTGGCGCTGAAGAACCTCGAGATCATCGAGCGCGAGGGGCTGGTCGAGCGCGTCAGGAACGACACCGGGCCTTACTTCGCCAGGGCTTTGCAGGAACGTCTCGGCGAGCACGATCTGGTCGGCGAGGTGCGCTCGTTCGGGCTGATGGGAGCGATCGAGATCGTCAAGGACAAGGCAACCAAGGAACGCTTCCTGCCGGCCGGCAACGCGGCGGTGACCGTTCGCGACCACGCAATTGCCCAGGGCATGATGCTGCGCGCCACCGGCGAGACGATGATCCTGTCGCCGCCGCTGATCTGGACGCGCGAGACGATCGACATGGCCTGCGATCGTATCGCAAAGGCGCTCGATCTGGCCGAAGCAGATCTGCGCAAGCGGTGAACGACCGCCGGGCGCTCCATGTCGGACGCCCGGCGATCGACCGAGCGCTTGCCGGGCGAGGAAGCGAAACGCAAAAACCGCGCTCCATCGGAACGCGGCTTTGCCAGATACGCACGGCGCTTCGCCAACAATACACTTGCGAAACTAAAGGCGAAACTTACGGGCTCCGGTACGCGAGACCTGATCCGGAGCGCCGGGCGGATGTCCGCCTCGCAATCCGTTTTAAACGCATATCGTTACTGCAGGGTTAGCAAGAGCTTAAGCAAACCTAAATTTGCCGACTTTCCGCTTTGGGCAGATCGAAAACCTGTGAACTTGGAGCTTACGCGGGGTTACCACGGAGGAAATTAATGATGCCGGAAAAATCGGCACCGGCATTCCCCTGTGCGTTGAACAGCGCATAGAGCTGAGCTGCCTCGGCGCCGAGCGGCGTTGCTGCACCGATGCTCTGTGCGGCCTCCTGCGACAGTTTCAGGTCCTTCAGCATCAGTGCCGCCGCGAAGCCAGGCTTATAGCCATTGTTGGCGGGCGATGTCGGCACCGGGCCGGGCACCGGGCAATAGGTGGTCAGCGACCAGCACTGGCCGGACGAGGTCGAGGCGACGTCGAACAGCGCCTGGTGCGACAGGCCGAGCTTTTCCGCCAGCACGAAGGCCTCGGCAACACCGATCATCGAAATGCCCAAAATCATGTTGTTGCAGATCTTCGCCGCCTGTCCGGCGCCGTCGTCGCCGCAATGAACGATGCGGCCGGCCATCGGCTTGAGGATTGGTTCGGCCTTGGCGAAGGCATCCTTCGAACCGCCGGCCATGAAGGTCAGCGTGCCGGCCGCGGCACCGCCCGTGCCGCCGGAGACCGGCGCGTCGATCGACAGCAACCCGTGCTTGGCGGCGATGGCATGGGCCTTTCGAGCCGACTCGACATCGATGGTCGAGGAATCGATGAACAGCGCGCCTTTTTTTGCCTTGGACGCTATGTCTGCGTAAACCGTCAGAACATGCTTACCGGCTGGCAGCATGGTGATGACCGCATCGGCGTCTTTCACCGCTGCAACGGCGTTGGCCATGATGACGACGCCGTGTTCCCTGGCGATGACGAGGTTCTCCGGCACCAGGTCGAACCCGTGCACGGCATACCCGGCCTTGACCAGGTTGGCGGCCATCGGATTGCCCATATTGCCGAGGCCGATGAAGGCGAGGGTGGTCATATTGGCGCTCCCGTGGTGTGGGTAGGCAGTAGGCAGTAGGCAGTAGGCGGTAGGCAGTAAGCGACCTATTCGGGCGCAAGTTTGTTAATAAGCTGGCGAAGCATTTTCCCAATGCCCTCGGTCGCTAAAAGCACGTGATAAGCTTGATCATGCGTAGCAAGGCCAATGCGTTCAGCGATCTGGAGGTGTGTCTCGAACTCCTTCAGCGATCCCTGGGCAATCCTGAGAAATTGCTGATAGGAGCCTCTGTTGTCTCGGCCGTAACCTTCCGCGATGTTTGCAGGAATAGAGGTTGCTGAGCGGCGGATCTGGCTGGTCAACCCATACAATTCCTCTTTTGGCCATGCCTTGGTCAGGGAGTAGGTGGTGACGGCCAGATCCATCGCTTGCTGCCATACGATAAGATCCTTGTACGAATTGATCTTGCCGGTCATCTTTCTGCCTACTGTCTACTGCCTACTGCCTACTGCCTTACCGCCCGATCAGGGCGCGAGCGATGATGACGCGCATGATCTCGTTGGTGCCTTCGAGGATCTGGTGGACACGCAGGTCGCGCACCAGCTTCTCGATGCCGTAATCGTGCAGATAACCATAGCCGCCGTGCAGCTGCAGGGCGTCGTTGGCGACATTGAAGCCGGTGTCGGTGACGAAGCGCTTCGCCATCGCCGACCATTTTGAGGCATCCGGCGTGTTGCGGTCGAGCTTCGAAGCGGCGGTGTAGAGGAAGACGCGCGCTGCCTGCAATTCGGTCTCCATGTCCGCAAGCTTGAACTGCAGCGCCTGGAACTGGTTGATCTTCGAGCCGAAAGCCTTGCGCTCGGCCGTGTAAGCGAGCGCCTTGTCGAGTGCCGATTGCGCGCCGCCGAGCGAGCAGGCGGCGATGTTCAACCGGCCGCCGTCGAGCCCGGCCATGGCGATGCCGAAGCCGGCGCCTTCTGCCGACAGAAGGTTTTCCGCCGGCACCTTGCAGTCCTCGAAGACGACCTGGCGCGTCGACTGCATGTGCCAGCCCATCTTGTGCTCGTTGGCGCCGAAAGAAAGGCCCGGCGCATCGTTCGGCACGACGAAGGTGGAAATGCCTTTCGGCCCGTCGGCGCCGGTGCGCGCCATGACGACATAGAGGTCGCTGTCGCCGGCACCGGAGATAAACTGCTTGGCGCCGTTCAGCACATAGTCGCCGCCGCTCTTTGTCGCGCGCGTCTTCAGCGCCGCCGCATCCGAGCCCGATCCGGGCTCGGTCAGGCAATAGCTTGCCAGCCATTCCATTGAGGTCAGCTTCGGCAGGAAGCGCCGGCGCTGTTCGTCGCTGCCGAAGCGGTCGATCATCGATGCCGCCATATTGTGGATAGAGATGAAGGCGGAAAACGCCGGATCCGCCCGCGAAAGCGCCTCGAAGATCAGCACGGCGTCGAGCCGGCCGAGCCCCGAGCCGCCGACATCCTCGCGGACATATATGCCTCCAAGGCCGAGCGGGCCCGTCTCGCGGATCACGTCGGCGGGGAAATACTTGTTGCGATCCCAGTCGAGTGCGTTCGGCGCCACACGGTCGGCGGCGAAGGCCTCGGCCATCTCCTGGATGGCGCGCTGGTCCTCGTTGAGTTCGAACTGGCTGGTGCCAGCATCGACAGCGGCGTCCATGGCGTGCTCCCTGACGTTTCCGGCCTGCTGGCCTGTCGTTTTTGGCTTTGCGCGCCGTTCAATCTAGACCAATGATGCCGCCGCGCAACCCGACCCGTCTGCGCAGCCGCTGTGCGCGAATGCGCTTTGGAGCAAAGTGTGACGACAAAATTCGACGAACTGCTTGGATGCTTCCATGCCTATCTCCAGACGTTCGACGATGCTCTGGTGCGCGACGCCGTGGCCCGGATCGGCTGGGACATGCCAAGCCGGCCGCTCGAACCGCATGCACTGCCTTGTCTCGTCCAGCTCGACCGTATCGTCGAACTCGCTCCCGTTGCGGCCAAGCCGCTGGCGCGGCTGGTTGCGGCGCGTCGCGGCGATCTGCGCTGGGGCCAGACCTATGGGGAAGCGGATTTCGGCAAGGTTTTCATCGACAATTACGGCTGGCTGGAGGTGTTCGGTACGCGCGGCTATTTCGTCAATGAAGAGGTCGCGGCCGGCCTGCTGATCCTTGGACCCGACATCGTCTACCCCGATCACCACCATGTCGCGGAGGAGATCTACATCCCGCTGACCGGCGGCACCGAATGGCGCATGGGCGATGGCGGTTTTCGCCTTCGAGCGCCGGGCGAGGTGATCCACCATGCCCCTGGCGTCAGCCACGCCATGCGCACCGGCAAGGAGCCGCTGCTGGCGCTCTATCTCTGGCGCGGCGGGCCACTGGCGGCCAAGTCGACGATCACCGCAACCGTTGCGCAGGGCAGGGGCTGATATGGCCAAGGCGATCATGCTGCAGGGCACGGGTTCGGATGTCGGCAAGACGGTGCTCGTCGCCGGGCTGTGCCGCGCGGCCAGGAACCGTGGGCTGAAAGTGCGGCCGTTCAAGCCGCAGAACATGTCGAACAACGCCGCCGTCGCCGATATTCCCCGCGTTTCAGGCGGCGGTGAGATCGGCCGCGCCCAATGGCTGCAGGCGATCGCCTGCGGGGTGCCGCCGACCATCCACATGAACCCGGTGCTCCTCAAGCCGCAGACCGATGTCGGCGCTCAAGTGGTAGTGCAGGGCAAGGTGTTCGGCGAGGCGCGGGCGCGCGACTATCAGGCGCTGAAGGGCCGGCTGATGGATGCGGTGCTGGACTCCTGGGCGACGGTCGGCGAGGGCGCGGACCTGGTCATTGTCGAGGGCGCGGGATCGCCGGCCGAGATCAACCTCAGGAGCCGCGACATTGCCAATATGGGCTTTGCGACGCGCGCCGGCGTGCCGGTGATCCTGGTCGGCGATATCGATCGCGGCGGCGTCATCGCCTCGGTCGCCGGCACCCACCTGATCCTGCCGGACGAGGACCGGCGCATGATCGTCGGCTATCTCATCAACAAGTTCCGCGGCGATGTCACGCTGTTCGACGATGGCATCGAGGCGATCGAAAAATTCACCGGCTGGCGCTGCTTTGGCGTGGTGCCGTGGCTGAAGGCGGCGGCGCGGCTGCCGTCGGAAGACTCCGTCGTGCTCGAACGGTTGGCGTCCGGTGAGAAGCGCGCGCTGAAGATCGCCGTGCCGGTGCTTTCGCGCATCGCCAATTTCGACGATCTCGACCCGCTCAAGGCCGAACCGCAGGTCGAGGTGGTGTTCGTGCCGCCTGGCCAGCGCCTGCCCCAGGATGCAGGGCTGGTGGTCATTCCCGGCTCGAAGTCGACGATTGGCGATCTCCTGAAATTCCGCGAGAACGGCTGGGACCGCGACCTTGCCGCGCATAGGAAACGCGGTGGCCATATCGTCGGCATTTGCGGCGGCTTCCAGATGCTCGGCCATGTCGTGCGCGATCCCGACGGCATCGAGGGCAGCGTTACCGAGGCGCAAGGCCTCGGGCTGCTCGACGTCGAAACGGTGATGGAGCCGGAAAAGACGGTGCGCAACGTCAGCGCGCGCTCGGTGCCGTTCGATCTGCCGCTCGAGGGCTACGAGATCCATCTCGGCCGCACCACCGGTCCGGACACGCTGCGGCCGTCCGCCGTTATCAACGGCATCGATGACGGCGCTATCTCGGCCGACGGCAAGGTGCTGGGCACCTATATGCACGGGCTGTTTTCCGCCGATGCCTTCCGGGCGAAATTCCTCGAAAGCCTCGGCGTGAAGGGCGGCGGCATCGACTACCGCGCCGAGGTCGAACGGGCACTCGACGAGATCGCCGCCGAACTGGAAACCCACCTCGACTGCGACGCGATTTTTGGGCTGGCGCGTTAGAGCTCAATGTTCCTTAGCGCAGAAGCTTGGGCAGGCCGGATGTGCCTGCGTTGGCGGATCGCATGCCTTGGCAATTAGCGCAAACGCCCATCGCTTCGTCATCCTGGGGCGGAGCAAGGAGCGAAGCGACGCGGCGCAGACCCCAGGATCCATGCCGCGACTTCAGAGCGCTGCGGCGGTGCAAAATTCTGCTCCGTTGCACTCTTTGATCAAGGTTACGGCATGGATCCCAGGGTCTCCGCGACGGAGTTTCGCTCCTGCTTCGCCCAGGGATGACGAAGTTGGGGAGCGCGGCCAATTCAAGCCTTTTCGTCAGCCTTCGGCCAGTAGGTGCCGAACGACCAGACATTGCCTTCCGGATCGCGGCAGATGAATTCGCGGCTGCCATAGTCGCGGTCGGTGAGTTCTTCCAGAATCTCGGCGCCGGCGGTCTTTGCCCGCGCGTATGCCGCATCTGCGTCAGCGACCGCAACGTAGATCGACTTGCCGCCGCCCGAACCGGGCGCGCCGACCATCTTGCCATAGGCATCGTCGCGCGCCGTGCCGAGCATGATGATCGAGGAGCCGAAAGCGAGTTCGGCATGGTGCACCACGTCGCCTTCGCCATAGCGGGCGCGAAGGCTAAAGCCGAAGGCCTCGCACAGCCAATCGATCATCCTGCCGGCATTCCTGTAGCGCAGCGCCGGATAAAGCCGCGGTGGTTCGGTGGTGTTCGGCATGACTGATCTCCTTCAGCGGGTTGGTCGATCAACCCAGTCTGGGCGAAGGCTGGTTGCGCGTCTTGAAGAAATGTTACCTCGCGGCGACAGTGGTCGGCGTGACGCCTGCGAGGTCGCGGAACTCGCGCACCAGATGCGCCTGGTCGGCATAGCCGCAGTCGGCGGCGATGTCGGCCCAATCACTGTTGGCCTGTCTCGACAGGCCAAGCGCATGGTTGAAACGGACGATGCGCGACAGCGTTTTTGGGCCGGTGCCGACTGCGTCCGAAAATTTTCCGGTAAGATGCTTGCGGCTCCAGCCAAGCTTTTCGGCCAGCGTCGAGATGCGGGTCCGCCCACGCGTAGAGACGATCGTCTCATAGGCCCAGACCATTTCGGCCTGAGTGCGGTCTGCGCTTGCCAACCGATCGCCGACGAAGGCCTCGGCGATGGCAAAGCGTGAGTTCCAATCCGGCGCATTGCCAAGCCTTTCGCGAAGCGCGATGCCTTCGACGCCGAGCACGTCATCCAGGCCGACCATGCGGTCGGTCAGTTCGCTCATCGGGCGGCCGAAGAAGCGACGAGCGCCGAGCGGAGTGAAATTGATCTGCACACAGCAGGCGCCGCCGAAGGAATCGATCACCACCGGCCCGGCATAAAGGCCGGCGGCAAAACTGGCGAAACGGTCATTGTCGCTGGGGTTCCTGCCGAGCCCGATGGCAAAGGGTTCGGCAAAGCTGATGACCAGCGGCACGGTCAGCGAGGCATATTCGATCGCGCGGAAATGGCCTGGCATGGTTTCGCGAAAGCCGCACATGTCAGTGACGGCGCCCTGAAGTCGATGGCTCGGCGCGCGCCACACCATCTCGAACCGATCGAGCTCCGGGCCGTCGTGGCGGCTGCCGTCTTCGCTGGTGGGCATTGTGCTTTCCCTGGTCCAGGAATTCTAACAGACCATCCTGCAGAATCAAAAGCGCCCGGGTTTTGGCCGGGCGCTCCGAGTTGCCTGAGATTCCGAATTGTCTGGACGTGTTTAAGCGCCGCGCATCAGACAGCCGGCGGCCAGCACGATGTAGGCGATGACGACAATCCACACGGAAGCCAAAGGGATAAACGCAAGAACGCCAAGCGCGGCGAGAACGCCGATGATGGCGATGACAAGGGATATGATAAAAATAAGCTGGGTAGGTGCACTGAGATTCATGTCCGTCCCTCCTCAATATGATTCGTACAGCGGCATAGTATCAGTCGCACGGTCACACACCAATGAGCGCAGCGGCTTGCAGCTTTCCGGCGAGAAAAACATGCGGCTCCAGCACGCGCATCCCCGTTTGCGCCAGGCCGATTCCGCGCTACCTTCCGAACGAATCGGAAGGGGCTGATGGCGATGGGATTGCTGGACCAGATACGCTCGATTTTCGACGGCGACCCCGGCGTGCGCAAGGTGGCGGACGATCCGGTGCTGTCGGCGGAGCTACTGATGCTGTTCCGCATGATACTGGCCGATGGGTCGGTCAGCGAAAGCGAAATGACCGCCTTCAGGCGTATCTGCCGGGACGCCTTCGGCATTCCCGAAACCAGCGTCGACAGCGTCATCGAATATCTCAACGAATTCGGCTACGAGACCAACGGCTCCCAGGCCATCGCGCAATTCCGCGACCTCGATGTAGAGCGGCGCAAGCTGCTCGCCCGCCACATGGCGGAAATCGCCAAGGCCGATTCGCAACTTGCCGGGAGTGAGATGCAGCTGCTGCGCCGCACGCTCGACCTGCTCGACATCAGCCCTGCCGATGTGGTCAAGCCGCAAGGCTAACGGTCGCCGCTCACCCCTGTTCCTGCAGCCGTTTCGCGATCGCCCGATGCAAATCGGGAGCGGCGGCGACCAACGCCTTGGCCGCTGCGGATTGCGGGTGGTCGAGCACGTCGCTTGTCCTGCCGCGCTCAACGATCTTGCCGTCATGCATGACCAGCACTTCGTCGGTGATGGCGCGGGCGACGGTCAGATCATGGGTGATGAACAGATACGCGATGCCGAGCTTCTGGTTCAGGTCGGCGAAGAGGTCGAGGATCTGGGCGCGGATCGAGACATCGAGCGCCGAGACCGGCTCGTCGGCGACGACCAGCTTCGGCCGCGTGATGATGGCGCGGGCGATCGAAAGGCGCTGACGCTGGCCACCCGAAAACTCATGCGGATACTTGTCCATGTCGCCTGGTGAGAGGCCGACCTCGTGTAGCGCATGCGCCACCATCTCGCGTCGCGCGGCGGGCACCGGCTTCTTCTCCAGCACATGCAGCGGCTCGGCCACCAATCTCTCGACCTTCTGGCGTGGGTCGAACGAACCGTACGGGTCCTGGAACACGACCTGCATGTCGCGCCGTGCCGGCTTCAGCTCCGCCTCGCTCTTGCCGGTGAGGGTATCGCCGCGGAAGCGGATCGCTCCCGATGTCGGCCCGTCCAGCGCCAGGACCATGCGGGCGAGCGTCGACTTGCCGCAGCCGGAACGGCCGACGAGCGCCACCGACTGGCCGGGCGCCATCGAGAACGATACATCGTCGACGGCGCGGATTGGAGCCGCGCGTTTCAACAGGGATGTGCGCCGTCCCGGATAATCCCGCGTTACGTTCTCTACCTGAAGCAGCGGTTTGGCCGATCCGCTGTCATGTGCGCGGGCCCGCGCCGGCACATGCATGGAGGCCTGCGCCAGCTGTCGCGTGTAGGGATGAAGCTGTTCGGACAGCGTGCGCGCGGTATCGCCGGCCTCCATCACCTCGCCATGGCGCAGGATGATGATGCGGTCCGCCATCTCGGTCACCACTGCGAGGTCGTGCGAGATCAGCAGAAGACCCATGCGGTTTTCCGCTACGAGGTCGCGCAGCAGGTCGAGAATCTGCGCCTGCAGCACCACGTCGAGCGCGGTCGTCGGCTCGTCGGCAATCAGCAGCTTGGGCTTCAGCGCACAGGCGATGGCGATGACGACGCGCTGGCGCTGGCCGCCGGAGAGTTCGTGCGGATAACGCGAGAGCGGGAATTGTGCTGCCGGCAGGCCGACCCGGTCCAGCATTTTTCGCGCCCGTTCCTCAGCGTCGGCGCGGCTCGCCCTGGTGTGCCAGCGAATACCCTCGGCGACCTGCTCGCCGATGGTTTTGACCGGATTGAGCGCCGTCATTGGCTCCTGGAACACCATGCCGATGTCGTCGCCGCGCAGCGCGCACATCTGGTCCTCGCTGGCGGCAAGGATGTCGATGCCGTCGAAGGTGATGCGTCCGCTGGTATGCGCTGCCCAGGGCAGAAGCTGCATGACGGTGAGCGCCGTCATCGACTTGCCGGAGCCGGATTCGCCGACTAGCCCCATCACTTCGCCCGGCGCGACGGAAAGTTCGATGTCTCTGAGGATACGGGTGCTGCCGATGGTCAGCGACAGCTTCTCGATTTCGAGCAGGCTCATCGCTGCCGCCGCGATTTCGGATCGAGGATGTCGGCAATGCCGTCGCCAAGCAGGTTGAGGCCAAGCACCGTGATGACAATCGCCATGCCCGGAAAGATCGCCATCCACGGTGCCACCACCATGCGGGTCTGGGCGTCGAACAGCATGCGGCCCCAGCTCGGCATCGGTGGCTGGGTGCCCAGCCCGACATAGGAAAGCCCGGCTTCGGCCAGTATGCCCAGCGCGAACTGGATGGTGCCTTGCACCAGCAGCAGCGTGGCGATGTTGGGCAGCACATGTTCGATGCTGATTAGCGTCCTGCTCTTGCCGGCGGCGCGGGCGGCGAGGATGAATTCGCGCGGCCAGATCGCCAGGGCGCCGGCCCGGGCGACGCGCGCGAACACCGGGATGTTGAAGATGCCGATGGCAATGATGGCGTTGAACGCGCCCGGCCCGAAGATGGCGGTGATCATAATTGCCGAAAGCAGCGCCGGAAAGGCGAAGACCAAATCGTTCAACCGCATCAGCACGTCGTCGGCGAAGCCGCCGCGCGCCGCGGCAAAGGCGCCGAGCGGTACGCCGACGCCCATGCCGATGCCGACCGCCACCAGCGCCACGGCAATCGAGTTGCGGGCGCCAACCATGATCATCGACAGGATGTCGCGACCGAAATGGTCGGTGCCGAACCAGTGCGCCAGCGACGGCGCCTGGGTCTTGTCGGAAATGACCAGATTGGTGACATCGTAAGGCGCCCAGAAGAAGGACAAGATCGCGACCGCCGCCACCAGTGCGGTGACGACGAAGCCGGCGAGGAACGAACGGTTTCGAAACGCCTTGGCCAGGATGCCGGCAAGGTTCTCGTCGGGGATGTCGATGTGCAGCGTCATTGCCGGCCTCTCAGGCGCGGATCGACCACCGCATAGGAGAGATCGACAACGAAATTGACGATGATGACCGCGGCGACCAGCAACATGACGACGCTCTCGACCACGATCAGGTCACGCTGATTGATCGCCTGGAACACCAGCCGGCCGAGGCCGGGCAAGTAGAAGACGTTCTCGATGATGATGGTGCCGGCAAGCAGGAAGGCGAATTGCAGGCCTAGAATGGTGACCACCGGGATCATGGCGTTGCGCAGCGCATGCCGCCACAAGACAAGGCGATAGGGCAGGCCCTTGGCGCGGGCGGTTCGGATGTAGTCCTCGTTCAGCACTTCGATCAGCGCCGAGCGGGTGACCCGGGCGAGGATCGCCGCCTGTGGCAGAGCGAGGGCGACCGCCGGCAGAAGTAGCGATTTCAGTGCCGGCCAGACGCCGGCGCTCCAGCCGGGAAAGCCGCCGCCCGGCACCAGCCGCAGCCAGACGGCGAACAGATAAATCAGCATCAGCGCAAACCAGAAATTGGGCACGGCGACGCCAAGCTGGGCGGCACCCATCGCGATCGTGTCGCCGGCCCGGCCGTGCCGGCTGGCGGAAAACAGTCCGACCGGAATGGCAATGACGGTGGACAGCGCCAGCGCCATCAGTGCCAGCGGCAGCGAGACGACGAGGCGCTCACGGACCAGATCGATGACCGGCACCGAATAGGTGTAGGAACGGCCGAAATCGAGGCTCAGCAAGCCGCCGGCCCAATGCAGATAGCGCAGCACGACGGGAGCGTTGAGACCCATCTGGTTGCGCAGCAATTCGATCTGGTCGGCACTGGCGTTCAGGCCAAGCATCAGCCGCGCCGGGTCGCCGGGAATGATCTCCAGCACGGCAAAGACCACTATCGAGGCCAGAACCAGCGTGACGACGGCGATGGCGAGCCGCTTGAGGAGGTAGGCGGTCATGGACGTTGAGGAACCGCTGCGTTGGCGAACGCAGAAACCGGGCGAAGCTTGCGTTCCCGCCCACCCTCTGTGCCGGACATCTCCCCCTCAAGCGGGGAGATTGAGCCCTCTTCGCTAACCACTAGCGTTGCAAGGACAGAGCCAGCGTGGAAACGGCCAGTCTCCCCCCTTGAGGGGGAGATGTCCGGCAGGACAGAGGGGGGTATGACGGAGTGCAACTTTCGCCCCTTCTGTCAGCGCCTCAATCCGTCCACTTCACCTTGGTCAGGTCGTTGGCCTGGATCGGGGCGTTTTCCCACAGGCCCTGCAGTTTGGCGTCCCAGACGCCGACCTTCGGCAATTCGTACAGGAAGCCGACCACGGCGTCATCTGCCAGGACCTTCTGCGCCTCGCCAAGCAGCGTCGTGCGCTTGGCCTCATCGGAGGTAAGGTTCAGCTCCTCGATGATTTTGTCGAAGGCCGGATTGTCGTAGTTGAAGTAATAGTCCTTACGCGAATAGATATCGATGTCGTTGGGCTCGGTATGGGAAACGATGGTCAGGTCGTAATCCTTCTTGGTGAAGACCTGGTCCAGCCATTGCGCCCATTCAACCGGTATGATCTCGAGATCGACGCCGATTTCGCGAAGCTCGGAGGCGATGATCTCGCCACCGAGCCGCGCGTAGGAGGGCGGCGGCAGCTTGAGCGTCGCCTTGAAGCCATTCTCTAGGCCGGCTTCCTTCAGCAATTCCTTGGCCTTGTCCACATTGTGCGGATAGAGGCCGGTGAGGTCGACATAGGCCTTGCTGGCGGGCGACATGTGCGAGCCGATCGGCACGCCGAGGCCGGCCGAGGCGCCGTCGATGATCGCCTTGCGATCGAGCGCAAAGGAAATCGCCTGCCTGACCTGTAGCTTGTCGAACGGCGGCTTCTTGTTGTTGATCGACAGGATGGTTTCACCCTCGGTCGAGCCGATCACCACCTTGAAGCGTGGGTCGTCCTTGACCTGGGCGACGCTGTCGGGGTCGAAGAACGGAAAGGCCTGAACGTCGCCGGAAAGCAGCGCCGGAACGGCGGCGGCGGCATCCGGAATGATGCGGAACTCGGCCTTGTCGAGGAATACCGGGGCGCCCCAGTAATTGTCCGACTTGACCAGCGTGATCGATGAGCCCTTGGCCCAGTTCTGGAACTTGAATGGGCCGGTGCCAACAGGCTTTTCCTTGTTGGTGTCGGCTGTCTCAGGCGCCACGATAACCGCGTCGCCCCAGCCCATATTGTAGAGGAACGAGCCTTGCGGGTTCTTCAGCGTGACCTTTACCGTCGCGGGATCGCCAACCTCGACCTTGTCGATGGCGGCAAACAGGCCCTTTTGCGCGTTGACGGAATTTTCGGCGCGGGCACGGTCGAGCGAGAATTTCACGTCGTCGGCGTTGAAGTCGGTGCCGTCATGGAATTTCACGCCGGTATGCAGCTTGAAAATGTAGACCTTGCCATCGTCGGAAATGCTCCAGCTTTCCGCGAGATCGGGCAGCACCTCGCCGTTCGGGCCGATGCGGGTCAGGCCCTCGAAGACATTGGCATAGAGTACCTCGTCGATTGCCGCGGCGGCACCCGCGGTCGGGTCGAGATGCGGGGGTTCGAGCGTAATGCCGATGACCAGGTCGGTGCGCGCGGCCATCGCCGAGGTTCCGGCGGCCAACGCCAGCGCCGCGGCGGCCAGAATGGTTTTCCACAATTTCATCGTGCAACTCCCCATGTCTAAAACACGTGCTCAAACCCGGCCGGATAGAAGCGTGAATTCGCCGCCGAGTAAATTGCGTTTCGTCCCGTCGGCGGTCGCCGGGAGGAATGTTTTTTCGCCCATGGCCGGATCATCGCGGGCCGGCGTCCCTCAGCAGAACGTTGAGGCCGATCGCCATCACCTTTGCCGAGTCCAGCATATCGGCAATGCCGACCCATTCATCGGGCCGGTGGGCGAGATCGAGGATGCCCGGGCCATAGGCGATGCAGTCATAGATGTGGCCGATACGGGCGATGTGCTTCTGGTCGTAAGTGCCGGGCGAAATCACGTAATCCGGTTCGCGGTCGAATATCTCCATGATGCCTTGCGCGACCGCCTTAACCACCGGCGCGTCGCGCTCGGTCATCAGCGGCAGCACCTCCATCAGATCGCGGATTTCGTAGTCGAACTTTTTGCGCTCGCGCTTCAGCCGTTCGAGGATATCGGTCACCTCGCTCTTGACCGTAGCGAGATCCTCTTCGAGCAGGAAGCGGCGGTCGATGGTCAGCCGGCAGGAATCGGGCACGTTGGGCGAGGGCAGGCCGGGCCGGAAATCCTCCGTCTGGCCGCCATGGACCGAGTTGATGTTCATGGTTGAGCGTTTTGCGCCTTCGGGCACGACCGGCATGCGCGTCATCTTGCGGTCGAGCGCCGGAAACAATTCGTCCTCGAAGGCGCGCAGCACGGCGCCCATATGGCGCACCGCATTGTCGCCGAGGAACGGCATCGAGCCGTGCGCGATCTCGCCCCTGGTCTCGATCTCCGCCCACCAGACGCCGCGATGGCCAAGGCAGATGCGATCCTTGTTGAGCGGTTCGGGAATGATGACGTGGTCGACCTTCGGCCTGGAGAAATAGCCGAGCTTGGCCAGATGCGCGACGCCGCCAAAGCCGCCGGACTCCTCGTCGACCGTGCCTGAAATCTCGATGGCGCCGGGAAAATCGGGAAAGACCTCCATGAAGGCTTCAGCGGCGATGATCGAGGCGGCAAGCCCGCCTTTCATGTCGCAAGCGCCGCGGCCATAGACCTTGCCATCCCTGACGATGCCGGCGAACGGATCGAGGCTCCAGCCGTCGCCAGGCTCGACGACGTCGATATGCGAATTGAAGTGCACGCAAGCACCCGGCGCCCGGCCATCGAAGCGGGCGACGACGTTGACGCGCGGGTAACGGTCAGTGTCGCCAGGTGTGCCCTCGCCACGGATGAATTCGGTCTCAAAACCACGCTTCTTCAGCCGCGCGCCGATATATTCGGCACATGGCCGATAAGCTTCGCCGGGCGGATTGATGGTCGGAAAGCGGATCAGATCCGCAGTCAGTGCAACCAGATCATCGGCTCGGTCATCGATAGCCTTGAGGAGCCGTTCGTTCGGTTCGTTCATTCGGCGAATTGAGCAGCGGATGAGGGGGTTTTGCAAGCCCGATGGCGAATTGCCAGGCGATTGCGTGTCGTTACGGCAACTATTGCGGGAAATCGTTCAAATTCGCTGCTTGGGATTGGTGAAATCGTCAGGGAGTAAGTGTTAGCTCGCTGGCTTGCCATCAAAGCGCTGGAGAACAGCGTGAGGGCAGGCAGGCAAGGGGCATCAAAGGGGTTTGATTGCATGAAAAACACTGTTCTCATGGCAGCGACATTAGTAGCGATGCTGTTCGGTTCGTCGTTCGAGAGCCGTGCGGCCAGCCTGGTCGCGAACATCGATATTTCCTCACAGACGATGACGGTAAGATACGGGCTGTCGTATTACCGGTGGAGCGTTTCCACCGCCCGCAAAGGCTACATCACACCACGCGGCAGCTATCGTCCACAGCGGACGGCCCGGATGTGGTATTCGCGCAAATACGACATGTCGCCGATGCCCTATTCGGTGTTCTTCCGCGGCGGCTATGCCATCCACGGCACCGGCGCGATCCGGCAATTGGGGCGCCCGGCATCGCATGGCTGTGTGCGCCTTCACCCCAGCAACGCGGCCGCATTCTATTCGATGGTGCGCAAAGCCGGCTTCGGCAATACGCGGATCCTCGTGACGAATTAGGGTCTGCTCCCCCGCCCGCAACAAAAAACCCGCCGGAGCGGCGGGTTCGTCAGGGCCAAATAGCACCATAACTAAATTTATAGCATAGCTGCCGGCACAAAGCAAGAACAAAATACGTCAGTAGCGGAAAACGCTTGCTATGGTTTCCGCTCAAGCGGCTTTGTCGCGCATTGTCGCCGGCCGACGCTTTTTGCGCTTGCTGATCTCCCAGCGCTTGTGGAACCACATCCACTGGCCGGGGTCTTCGCGCACCCAGCGCTCGACGACGTCGTTGAGAAGCTGGGTGGTGGCGGGGACGTCGACACTGCCGCCGGCGGTGCGCGGCAAGGTGAGCTTGTCCTCGATCTCGAGCCGGAAACGATTGTTCGGCAAGCGCACGCAGCGCGCCGGGTAGACATCGCAATCGTAGTGCCGCGCCAGGGTGCCGAGGACCCGGTTGCTCTCGCAGGGGCGGCCGAAGAATGTCGTCTCGAGCCCGCCGGTGAATTTCTGGTCGACCAGCACGCCGATATTGCCGCCCTTCTCCAGGACGGCCGCAAGCGCGAACGAGGCACCGGTCGAAGACGGCAGCAGCGATCCCATGCTCGAGCGGCGGGTCGAGAGGATGTAGTCGGCGAGGTAAGGGTTGTTGGGCGGGCGAAACAGCGCCGTGATATTCATGCCGAAAGTCGCCGCCGCCACCGGCAGCAGCTCGAAATTGCCGAGATGCCCGGTAAAGACGATATGCGGCTTATCCTCGCCCGCGATGCGCACGAAATGCTCCACGCCCTTGACCTCGACACGGCCCGGCTTCGTCGCAGCGGGATCGTAGTCGAACAAAGCATCGAGAAAGATGTATTCGGCGGCCAGGCGGGCCATGTTGCCCCACATGTCGGAAGCGATCGCTTCGATCTCGGCATGGCTTTTTTCCGGATAGGCCTGGCGCAGATTGTCGACCGCAACCTGATGGCGCGCCACCCAAGGGCCGATGCGGCGGGCGGCGCGGTCGGCAAAATTGAGCGCGCTGTCGGGCGGCAGCAGGCGCAGCGCGGAGATGATGATCATCGCGACCCGCGCGACCAGCCAGTAGTTGAACTGGCGAAGCCGCCTGCCATAGCGGAATCCCAGGTCCCTGCGGATCTTCTTGAAGGCGTTGCCGATCATTCTCAGCCGACGCGCAGGATGATCTTGCCGAAGACGTCGCGGCCTTCCATGCGTTTCAGCGCCGCATCGATGCCGTCGAAGCCGACCTCGGTGTCGATCACCGGCGCGACCAGGCCCGCCGCCATCTTCTGCATGGCGTCGGCCATGTTTTCCATGCGGCAGCCGAACGAGCCGAGCAGCTTCAGCTGCTGCTGGAACAACTGCATCAAATTGATCTGCGTCGACACGCCGGAGGTCGAGCCGCAGGTGACCAGCCGGCCGCCGCGTTTGAGGCACAGCATGGACGCGGCAAAGGTGTCGGCGCCGACATGCTCGAACACCACGTCGACGCCCTTCTTCTTGGTCAGCTTGCGCACGACGCCCTCGAAGCGGTCGTCGCGGTAATTGATGACGTGGTCGGCGCCGAGCGCCTTGGCCTTGTCGATCTTGTCGTTCGAGCCGACGGTGGTGATGACCGTGCAGCCCATCTTCTTGGCCAGCTGAATAGCGGCGGAGCCGATGCCGGAGCCGCCGGCATGGACCAGTATCGTCTCGCCGGGCTGCAGCCGGGCGTTGTCGAACAGCATGTGCTCGACCGTGCCGAAGGTGACAGGCGCCACCGCCGCGCCGATTTCGCTCACGCCTGGCGGGGCGGGGACCAGAAGGCGCGCCGGCAGGTTGATCTTTTCCTGCGCAAAGCCGTCGAGATGGAAGCCGTGAACGCCCGAAACATGCTCGCAGAGATTGTCGCGGCCTTCGCGGCAGGCGCGGCAAAGCCCGCAGGTGCGGGCGCCATAGATCGACACCAACTGTCCGGGCAGGAGGCTGGAAACGCCGGGGCCGACCGCCTCGACCTCGCCGGAGGCCTCGGCGCCGACGACCAGCGGCAGCTTGCGCTTGGCGAAGGCCATGCCGCGCCAGCCCCAGACGTCGATGTGGTTCAGCGCCACGGCCTTGATGCGCAGCGTCACCTCGCCGAGCGACGGCGGCGGCGGTGGCGGCAGGTCCACCGTTTCAAGCCGGCGATCCTCGATAAGTTGCAATGCGCGCATGCCAGATCCCAGGTTGCGCAGGACCGAGAACCGTTTCGGAAAGGACCATGCGCACGACAAAAGTGCTAGAGCGGAACGGTCGCTTAGACCGGTTCCCGCGCCATGACAAGGCAGGTGTTCTGACCGCCGAAGCCGAAGGAGTTCGACAGGACCGTGCCGATCTCGGCGTTGCGCTTGGTGTTCGGCACCACGTCGAGCACGATCGCCGGGTCGGGATTGTCGTAGTTGATGGTCGGCGGAATGACGCTTTCGCGCATCGTCATCAGCGAAAATGCGGCCTCGACGGCACCGGCAGCCGATAGGGTGTGGCCGATCATCGACTTGTTCGACGAGACCGGCATCGATGAGATCCGCTCGCCGAATACCGTCGACAGCGACAAGTGCTCCATCTTGTCGTTTTCGGGCGTCGAGGTGCCATGGGCATTGACATAATCGATCCCGTCCTCGCTCAAGCCGGCATCGGCAAGAGCGGCGCGCACCGCCGCGATCGCCGGCGAACCGTCCGGCTTGGAGCGGGTGCGATGGAAGTCGTCGGCCTTTTCGCCGCAGCCGCGCAATATGCCGAGAACGGTGGCGCCGCGGGCAAGTGCTGCCTCCAGCGATTCCAGTACAAGGGCGCCCGAGCCTTCGGCCAGCACGAAGCCGTCGCGGTCCTTGGAGAAGGGTTTTGAGGCCTTTTCGGGGATGTCGTTATGGGTGGAGAGCGCGGACAGAAGCGAGAAGCGGATCAGCGCCTCGGCGGTTGCCGAGCCGTCGGCGCCGATCGACAGCGCCCTGTCGCATTCGCCGCGGCGGATCGCCTCGACACCGAGCTGGATCGCCGTGGCGCCCGAAGCGCAGGCGGTCGACAGCGTGATCGGCAGGCCACGCGTGCCGAAACGGTCGGCAAGCCGGTCGGCGATCGAGCCGAACTGGGTGGTCTCGAAGGTGTCGAGTTCCCTGAGGCCGCGCGCTACCCGCAGCAGCCTCTCTGCACCGGTGTCGTGCGTGTCGGAATTGTAGAGCGAAAAGCGCTCGCTCCAGTCGAGCTCGACCGGCGGCGAAGCGAGGAAGAGCGGTCCGCCGAAATCGCCGGCATCGAGGCCGGCCTCCGACATCGCTTCCTGGGCGGCGGTTTCGGCAAGCTCATAGGTGAGAAGACTGGCGCCCTTGGAACTCGACGGCAGGAAATCGACCATGCCGGAGATGCGGGTGTTGAGATGATCGACCGGGAAGCGGGTGATCGGATGGATGCCGGATTTGCCTGACGTAAGTGCCGCCCAATTGTCGGCTTTGCCGACACCGAGCGACGTCACCACGCCGATGCCGGTGACCGCGACGATAGGCCTGCCCATATGGTCGTTCAGATTGGCCATTTGTTGTCCAAAAACCTGTTTCTCTTGCAGTAATCGGATCGCCCGAAAACCGCATCACGATTTCGGTCCGATGCTCTAGGCGGCTTTGATCAGCGCCATGCCCTCGAATTGGTGATAGCCGATCGCCGTTGCAAGGACGGTCTTCGGGACGCCGGCAAACGGTTTTTCGACTGTGGCGTCGAAGACAGGGTAGGCCGCCTTGCGGTCGACAGCCAGGGCCGCCAGCGCAACGGCAAAGGGGAACTGCGCTTCCTTCATGTGGCCGGTCAGCGTCGAAAAGCCGCGTGCGGCGATCGCCGGATTGGCCTCGAGTGCCGATTTCTCGGCGGCGGTCGCGGCATGGGCGCC
The DNA here is from genome assembly GCF_040322515.1 of Mesorhizobium sp. M0136. Taxonomy (NCBI): domain Bacteria; kingdom Pseudomonadati; phylum Pseudomonadota; class Alphaproteobacteria; order Hyphomicrobiales; family Phyllobacteriaceae; genus Mesorhizobium; species Mesorhizobium sp. M0136. The sequence goes on along the minus strand of NZ_JAMYTP010000007.1, from coordinate 131,928 downwards.
CGAAGCGCCGGAGATCGCCAGCAGTTCGCCGTCCGGCAATGCGGCTTGCTTCAACAGCGCGGCGATCTCACCGGCGAGTTCGCCCCGCCGTCGCCTGGCGCGACCGGACAGGACCGGGCCGAGTTCCGCGTAGATCTTCCGGCCACGGCTTTCCGCGTGCTCGCGCTGCTCCAGGACGAGAAACGCGCCGCCGGATCCGGTCACCACACCGCCGCCTTCGGCGCCTTGCCTCTGCCAGACCGGCCGCCACGCGCCGCGATGCAGGTAGCCGGCCAATTCATAGCCGAGCAGCATGTCGGAATGTTCGGTCTGGAAAGCGCCGCCGACCAGTATATGCGTCGACTGGCCGGAGCGGATGCGCGCGGCCGCCGTCTCGACCGCGGCAACGCCCGCACCTTCCTCGCCCATGAAGGTGCGAGAGGAGCCTGTCACCTTGTGGACGATCGAGATGTTGCCGGCGAGCAGGTTGGAAAGCTGTGCCAGAAACAGCGTCGGGCGCAATTCCGTGGTCAGCTTCTCGTTAAGCAGCACGTCGCGGTCATTGCGGCTTTCCGATGCCGCGAGAATGGCCGCATCGACCGCCTCGTCGCGCTCGCCGCCGCCGGCGGCCACCACCATGTCCATGGTCGCGCAGAGTTCGTCATTGCCCTTGATGCCGGCATCGTCGAGCGCAAGGCCGGCCGCATAGGTGCCGAGCCTCTGCCAGGTCTCCATCTGCCGCTGGTCGCCGCGCTTGGCGATCTGCAGGTTCCAGTCGATCTCCGGCAGCGGATGGACCGTATAGGGCGAGAAGCGCGAGGCCTCCAGAACCGGCTCAAGGCCCGGCTGGACAAGCTTTTGCCAATGCGCATCCGGACCCTCGCCCAGCGACGAGACAAGGCCGATGCCTGATATGACGACGTCGTGGGGGTTCATTGGGGGCTGTTGTGGGTCGGGCGCGTCAGGCGCTGTGTTCACGCGGCGTTCTTGGCGGCGACGAGCGCGTCGATCTTGGCGCACAGGTTCTTCATGACGAAATAGTCGTCGGTCGAAGCCTTGCCGTCGTTGACCTCCTGCGTCCACTTTTCCAGCGGCACCTTGATGCCGAATTCCTTGTCGATGGCAAAGACGATGTCGAGGAAGTCGAGGCTGTCGATGCCGAGATCGTCGATGGTGTGGCTTTCGGGCGTGATCGTCTCGATATCGATCTCGCTGGTGTCGGCGATGATCTTGGCGACTTTGTCGAACGTGGTGGACAAGGGCTTTTCCTTCGATTGCGGGCGGAATCTGTCCGCATGTGTTTGGCGCTGTCTAATCGGTTTTTCCGGGCAGGAAAAGGCCTGATGCGCCGACCGCAACTGGGATTGATGTTCTGGCAGAGCAATAGGGGTCGCTGGCAACCCCTCCCGGCGATATGCCCAAACCGTCTTATCTCTGGTCATTGCGTGTACCAATGTACCACGAAGATCTATGACCACAGAAACGCGTGCAGACCGGGTGCGCCTGGAAAAACGATTGGCGAAGGTGCTCAAGGCCTTGGCTGAGCATCGCGACATGAGCCTGGGTGGACGGCTGGCGCATCGCATCCGCTATGTTCGCGTTACGCCGGATTCGCGTTTCGGATTTGTCGAGGTGGCCTGCCGACCGACACTAACGGAGGCACGGAGGCGTCGATTACCTATGCGTTCACGGCCTTGAGCCCGGCAGGAGCATCGTGTCTGTCCGAACTGACGGAGGACGCGTTTGCGGACATGATCGAGGGATGGAAGCTCCGTGTCGACGCTTGGCTGGTAGCGGTGAAAATCTGACGCCAGGTAACTTAAACGATTGCCACCAAGGGTGGAATGTTACCTTCGTCTCGTAGATGGGAACCAGCAAGTAGCGGACAAAGCTGTCGCTCAGTGAGTTTTCCTTCGTTCTGTGCCTTGATGGGACAATTCCTCGCCGCTGATCGGAGCAACACCCGTGGCCATGCATTCCTTCCACATCCACATCCCGGATGAACAGATCGAGTACCTACAGCGTCGTATCCAAGCGACAAGATGGCCGTCGTCGATCTTCGCATACGGATGGGAGGACGGTACTGACGTTGATTTCCTCAGAAAGCTTTCACGTTACTGGGAATACGATTTCAGGTGGCGCGATCACGAAAAACGTCTGAACCTGTTGCCTCAGTTTAGGGTCACGATAGACGGGTGCGACATCCATTTCGTTCACCAGAAAGGAAAGGGGTCAGCGCCCTTGCCGTTGATCCTCACTCATGGCTGGCCCGGCTCCTTCGCCGAGTTCGAGCATGTCATTCCGCTGCTCACGGATCCTGCCAAATACGGCGGGGATGCCGAGGACGCCTTCGATGTCGTCGCACCGTCGCTTCCGGGTTTCGGCTTCTCGTCCCCGCCGCGTCAGGCCGGCGTTAGCTCAAAGCATGTCGCGAAGCTGTGGCGGGGGCTGATGCGCGAACTGGGATATGATCGCTTCGCCGCACAAGGTGGCGACATCGGCGCCGGAGTCTCAACCTGGCTCGCTCGGCTTTACCCGGAGGACCTTATCGGATTGCACCTGAATTACATTCCAGGCAGTTTCCGCCCGACCCTCGGTCGCGACGACCCACCTGTCACGCCGGAGGAGAAGGCATTCCTCGACAGTGCGGCGAATTTCGCCGCGACGGAGGGGGCCTACGCTTTTCTGCAGGGGACCAAGCCCCAGACGCTAGCCTTTGCACTGACAGATTCCCCAATCGGGCTAGCCGCATGGATTGCCGAGAAGTTCCGCAGTTGGAGCGACTGCGAAGGCGAACTCGAACGCGCCATCCCTCTAGACACGCTGCTTACCGACATCTCGCTCTACTGGTTCGGTAACACGATCGAGGCCTCGCTCCGGATTTACAAAGAGAACCGGCTCTGCCCCCTGACCTTCGGGCCAAGGGAGCGAATAACACCGCCCCTCGGCGTTGCAGTCTTCCCTCGAGAGCTTCCTATGCCACCTCGCTCCTGGGTCGAGCGAGTCTTCCGTGTCGAGCGCTGGACCGACATGCCGAAAGGAGGACATTTCGCGGCGATTGAGCAACCCGAACTCCTGGTCGAGGACATCCGGGCGTTTTTTCGGCCGCTGAGGCTCCGGCCGGCAAAGTAAAGGACGAAAACCTCGCCCGTTGTCACGGCTCGGAAGTCCTGATGAGACGTACCATCGCATTCGCTTTCGTTGAAAGCGCTCGTTGGTCCTGACTAAGGGTCAATGTCGACCTTGGACTCGATCAAGACCTCATCGCGGGTCGGAACCGGTATTCCGCTTAAGTACCAAACGCTAGATTTCACTACTAGCGAACGCTTCAACCGGCTCCGGCGCAGATCAGAAAGTGACGCGGCCGAGTACCCGCAGGCCGTCGCCCTGCGGCTCGACGACCACGGCCTCGCCTTCACGCGGCGAGATCCCGGTCAATTCCTTGATGTTTTCGAGATGCGTGACCATGACCAGATTGTCGGAGCCGGAATAGCCGCGGATCTCGGCAAGGATCGCGGCAATCTGGTCGGCCTTTTCCTTTTCGTCGGTCTTCAGCAGGTCAAGCGGTGCGAACGGCTCCGGCTCGCTTTCGAAAGCGATGCGGGCGGTCTCGAGGCAGCGGCAATAGCGGCTGGACAGCACGCGCTCGACCGGTGCGGCGCGGGCGCCAAACAGCGCGCCGATCTTGCGCGCCTGTTGCTTGCCGCGCTCAGAGAGATTGACCTGGGTCGCGCATTTGCCGAGGTCGAAATTGGCGGCATCGGTGGTGCCGGTGACCATGGCATGGCGAAGCAGGACCACATGCCCGCCGTCGCGGAGCAGCGCCCAGCCGGCTTCCGTCGCATGGGCTGTGGCGGAAACGGCAAGCAACAGCAGCGCCAGCACAAATCGAAGCATCAGACATCCTTTTCGGGTGACCGGCAGGCAGGTCCCCGGTGACCGGCATATAGGGACGGCAAAGCCGGCTGAAAGACAAGCCGAGTGCAACCTGCGGCCGAGACGCCTATTTCTTCGCTATCTGCTTCTTCACCAGATCGATCTTGCGGTCGGTCAGCGGGATAGGGGGTGTGTAGCCGGCTTCGGTAAAGCCCTGTTTGGCGTTCTCGAAGAATTCGATCGCCTTTTGGTATTCGGCATTGCCGCCGCCATAGCTGCCGCGGTTCCAGTGGACGTCGCCGAGATTGTTCTGCTCGAAGGCCCATTGCATCGGCTGGCCTTCGCGGGTGAAGACCTTGAGCGTCGCCTCGAAGGCAGCTTCGGCGTCGTCCAGATATTTGCCGGTCCGTTCGAGATTGCCGAGATTGATCAGGCTCATGCCGATCACCGTTCCCAGATTTTCCGCCGCGGTCGCGTTTGCCAGTGCCCTGGCACCGCGCACCGGCTCCAATCCGCCGGCGCTGACCGGCGAGGCCGAGGCCGTCGGCGCCCGGCGCAGCACCGCATCCGCCGGAAACGGGTTGGTGCGGCAGGCATCGAGCAGCATGATCGTTACCGGCACGGCCGTCTTCAATTCGTCCATGACGGCGGAGATCGGCACCAGGGCCTGATCGGCGTCCTTCAATGAAGAAACGTCGGCGTCGACCGGCACCAGATAGTTTTCGCCGCCGGCCTCGATGCCGTGGCCGGAATAGTAGATCAAGGCGACGTCGGCGTCCTCGGCATCCTCAGCGAAACGCTCGAGGTCGCGCTTCAGCTTTGCCGCGTCGCGGTCGGTGACGCTGCGCGCGTCGAAGCCGAGATCGGTCAGCATCTTGGCGATGTCGCGGGCGTCGTTGGCGGGGTTGGGAAGAGCCGCTATGTGCTGGTATTTCGACTGGCCGACAATCAGCGCCACGCCCTTGAGGCTCGCCGGCTCAGCGGCATGAGCCGAGGTCACCACGAGGCAAAGCATGGCGCCGACGAAAGCCGTCAGCCACGCCTGCTTGAAGAAGTGCTGATTTCCGACAAGGCCCATTCGCCGCGTGTCCCCCGACAGCCCTGTATAGCGCTGGCATCCAACCATGGGCAAATTCGGACAAGATCCGAGCGGCCGGATTGTTGGCCGGTACATTCGCGAGGGAAGGGCGGTTGCGCCGCCGCCCGGCCTCGCCTATCACGGGAAAAATGTCTCCGCTTACCGAAACCGTCCTCTTCGTCTTCAGTCTCGTCGGGCTCGGCTATCTTGCCGGGTTGACCGGCTATTTGAAGCCGGCGAGCGGCGAGGGCGTATCCGAATTCGCCATCAACGTGGCAATGCCGCTTTTGCTGTTCCAGACCATGGTAAAGGCCGATTTCCACGGCGTGGCGCCGTGGCCGCTATGGGGCGCTTATTTCGCGGCGGTCGCGCTCACCTGGGCCACCGGCCATCTGGTTATTACGCGCATCTTCGGGCGGGACGCCCGCGCCGGCGTCGTCGGCGGCGTATCGTCGTCCTTCTCCAACGTTGTCCTGCTCGGCGCGCCCTTCATTATCGGCGTGTTCGGGCCGGCCGGGTTCGAAGTGCTGTCACTGCTCGTCTCCATTCACCTGCCGGTGATGATGATGGCCTCGATCATCCTGTTCGAGATGTTCGGCCGCGGCGGCAGCGAGCCTGTGCATCCGCTCCGCGTCGTCAGGAGCTTTCTCAGGAGGGTATTCATCAATCCGCTGATCATCGGCATACTGGCCGGGCTGGCGTGGCGCTTCACCGGTGCGCCGCTGCCGGTGCTTGCGACGCGGCTGAGCGACGCGCTGGCCGGCACGGCCGCCCCGGTTGCGCTGTTTGCCATGGGGCTCAGCCTGCGCCGCTTTGGCATCTCCGGCAATGTAAGGCCGGCGCTGGCGCTGTCGGCGCTGAAGCTGTTCCTGATGCCGGCGCTGGTTCTCGGCCTGGTGTGGCTGATCGGCCTGCCGCCATTGACGGCCAAGGTGGCGGTGATGGTTGCGGCGTTGCCGTCCGGCATCAATTCCTATCTCATCGCGGTGCAGTTCAACACCGGCCAGGCGCTGGCGTCGAACCAGATGACCATCGCCACCGCCTGTGCTGTCGTGACCACGGCGTTTTGGCTGACAGTGGTCGTCGTCGTTTTTGGATAAGAGCCCGGCTGCATCGCTCTCGCTTTGGCTGGCCCAAACCCTATATGCCATCTTGTGATTGCTTGCGGGGCTTGCCCTGGGCTAAGAGCAGTGGCTCTAGCGATGCTATCGCGCACGTCCATTCACGAAATCAGCGACCGGCCCGCCAGGTGCCGAACGGAGGCGAGATCATGCTTCAGAAAACCAGCCATTTCATGCGGCAGGCCAATCTCATCAATGGCGAATGGGTGCAGGCCGATTCAGGCCAGACGATCGACGTCAACAATCCTGCCACCGGCCTCAAGATCGGCACAGTGCCGAAGTCGGGCAAGGCCGAGACCCGCCGCGCCATCGAAGCCGCCGACGTTGCCTTCCAGACATGGCGCAAGACCACCGCGCTCGAACGCTCGAAGCTGTTGCGCAAGCTGCACGACGCGATGATGGACAATCAGGACGTGCTGGCCGAACTGCTGACCATCGAACAGGGCAAGTCGCTGTTCGAATCGAAGGGCGAGATCGGCTCGGCCGCGTCCTACATATTGTGGTTCGCCGAGGAAGGTCGCCGCACCTATGGCGACGTCGTGCCGTCGCCCTGGGCTGACCGCCGCATCCTGGTGACCAAGGAACCGGTCGGCGTCATCGCCGCCATCACGCCGTGGAATTTCCCATCCTCGATGCTGGCCCGCAAGCTTGGCCCGGCGCTTGCCGCCGGCTGTACCGCCGTGGTCAAGCCCGCGTCGCAGACGCCTTATTCCGGCCTTGCCTGGGGCGCGCTTGCCGAGGAGGTCGGCTTCCCCAAAGGCGTAATCAATATCCTGACCGGCGCCGCCGGTGAGATCGGCGACGAGATCTGTGCCAACCCACTGGTCAAGAAGATCACCTTCACCGGCTCGACGGAGGTCGGCAAGATCCTGATCCAGAAGTCGTCGGTGACCGTCAAGAAAGTGTCGATGGAGCTCGGCGGCAATGCGCCGTTCATCGTCTTCGACGACGCCGACATCGAGCGGGCCGTCGCCGGCGCCATCACCGCCAAGTACCGCAATTCCGGCCAGACCTGCGTCTGCACCAACCGCTTCCTGGTGCAGGCCGGCATCTATGACCAGTTCGTCGAAAAGCTGGCTACTGCGAGCAACGGGCTGAAGGTCGGTTCCGGCCTCGAGGAGGGTGTCCAGCAGGGACCGCTGATCGATGAGAAGGCGGTGGAGAAGGTCGAGGAGCTGATTGCCGACGCTACTGCCAAAGGCGGCAAGGTCGTCGCCGGCGGCAAGCGCCACGCGCTCGGCGGCTCGTTCTTCCAGCCGACGGTGATCGCCAATGCGACGCCGAAGATGCGCTTCATGAAGGAAGAAATCTTCGGCCCGGTAGCACCGGTATTCAAGTTCGAGACCGAGGAAGAGGCCGTAGCACTCGCCAACGACACCGAGTTCGGCCTGGCCTGCTACTTCTACACCGGCGATCTCGGCCGCGCCTTCCGGGTCATGGAAGGGCTGAAATACGGCATGGTCGGCGTCAATGAAGGGCTCATCACCACCCCTGAAGCGCCTTTCGGCGGCGTCAAGGAATCGGGCCTCGGCAAGGAAGGCGGCCATCAGGGCATCGAGGATTATCTCGACACCAAATATGTCTGCATCGGCGGACTTGGTCTCTAGAAGCCTGATGCGGTAATACCGAAAACGACCCTGGGCCGCTTCGAAAGGCCAGGCTGGCATCGAGCAGCGAACTTGCGAGCATGGCAATGAAGGACGGCGAGGTTTTCGGCACGACGCAGGCGGGCGAGGCCGTCCGCCGCTTCACCATCCGTGGCGGCGGCCTCACCGCCAACATCATCGGGCTGGGTGCGATCATCCAGGATCTGCGTCTGGCCGGGCACGACGCGCCGCTGGTGCTCGGCTATGATCGTTTCGGGCACTATGAGACTGACACCGCCTTCTTCGGCACCGTCGTCGGGCGCTATGCCAATCGTATCCGCGACGGGCGCTTCACTCTCGCCGGCAAACGCTACCAGACCGAGCGTAATTTCCTCGAAAAGCACACGCTGCATGGCGGTTCGCAAGGTTTTTCGCGCCGGCCCTGGGCGGTTTCGCTGCATGGCAGGGATTTTGTCACGCTGACCCTGCACGACCCGGACGGCATGATGGGCTTTCCCGGCGCACTCGATGTGACCTGCACCTACCGGCTGAAGATCCCCGGCACGCTCAGCGTCGAACTGACCGCCACCTGTGAGGAGCCGACGCTCTGCAACCTCACCCAGCATTCCTATTTCAACCTGGATGACGGCGGCGCCGGCGACATTCTCGACCACCGGCTGATGCTGAATGCCGGGGCCTATCTTCCTGTCGACGCCGATCTGATCCCGACAGGCACGGTCAAGCCGGTCGACGGCACGCCCTTCGATTTTCGCCAGGCCCGGCCGCTGCGCATGGAGACCGAGGGCGAACAACTCCCCTACGACCAGAATTTCTGCCTCGCCTCGACGCGCGGGCCGCTGAAGCAGGCGTCGTGGGCGCAAGGCGCGAATTCCGGGGTCGAGATGGAGCTCTGGACCACGGAGCCGGGCGTCCAGCTCTATACCGGCCAGTATCTGGCGCCGTCCTCGCCTGGACTGGGCGGACGCCAGTACAAGGCCTTTTCGGGTTTCTGCCTAGAGCCGCAAATCTGGCCGGATGCGCCCAACCGGCCGTATTTCCCGCAAGCCACGCTGTGGCCCGGGCAGATCTACCATCACGTGACGGAATACCGGTTCAGGCTGCCTTAGGGTTGGACTGCCGCTGCCGAAGCGTACGACTCGAGCGTCGCGAACATGCCCAGCGCAGCGCCTTCGGGATGATAGTGTCCTGAAGGTTCTGCAAAAGCTCTGGAGAGAGAACAGCTCTTGGCCTGAGGCAAGGGGCTGCCATGGCACGCTGGTGACGTTTTGACCACCGATTCCCGTGGAAGGGGAGTGCCATGACCAATCGAGAAATTAGACTGAGCAGAGGGCGAGTTGAAAGCGTTGCTGTCGTCGGATGAGGACGGCTTTCGCAAGGTCTTGGAGATTGTGGTGCAGGAGGCTTTGGAGGCCGAGATGACGCAGGCCATCCAAGGAACTTACCAAGGGCAATCAGTAACGCACTTCGTCGACCCGCAAACCGGCTTGAATGTCATTCGCGATAGTTCAGGAAATCTCCTGTCTGGATGGAAGCTCAGTCCCAAGCAGTTAGAATATGTCTTGACGACCGGCAAACTGGGAGGCGAACTATGAGCAGCGTATCTGGCGAATACCGTACGTTGGTTGAAACTTTTCTCGCAGGGGAAATAGATGCTCATAAGTTGGTAGAAATTTACTTAAAGAAATTTAAGGATGAGACGCGAGCCATCCCAGAGCAGGAGTTTAAGGTGATAGATGAGATCTTTGCTGACATTGACTCATACACTTCCGATATCAGCTTGATTAGAGAGAATCCTAGATTCTATCTTGACGAAGCACAACTGAGAGTAAAAGTTGCGGAGGCCGTAGACCGGCTCCCATGAGGCTTACCGGCTGCCCGGCGGACACGCCAACGTCATCGCTGAATGCAACGCCATTTTTCCAGAGCTTGACGCACACAACTTTCGAGATCCCTAGTCTGCGGCAGAGCTTCAGCTATCTGGCGGGTTATCTCAGAACCGGCTGGAACGTTCTTTTGGCTGAGGCGACTTCAAGCCGTGACAGGAGCATTCCGGATCAGCGGGAAGTCGCGCAGCGGTCTCCAGCGCGACCCGCGAGGCTGTCGTGGAAAGATTGGGCAGCACGTCCTCCTGCAGCAATTTCTGGCGATTGCGATCCATATAGTCGTTGAAGCCCGCCGTCACGAACGCGCAAGGCACGAAACACGCGCCGATCTCGCGCGACAGGGTCGCCTCAGGGGCGATGGAATGGTTGAGTACATCCGCCCCCATGCCCCGATACGCCAAGGCTTCGGCTGGCGTTGTCAGCCGGGGCCCATAACAGTGGGCAGCCACCAACTGCTGTTCGATGCCATAAACGCGGCATTCGGCTGGCCAATGACGGCGGGCCGTTTCGACCAGAACCGCCGCACATCTTGGACACACGATTTGCTTGCCCGAACAGTCAAAGCTCTGGCGGTCAGGCAACAGTGAAAACGGGGTCTGCGTCAGTTCGATGATGTCGGCGGTCACCACCATGTCGCCCGGCTGGATCGCCTTGTTGACGGCGCCAACCGTCGAGCAGGCGAGAACTTGCCGTACACCCGCCCGCATCAATACCCAGAACGCGCGGCGATGGCAGGAATGGTCGATACGGTCGCGGGGATTGCCGTGCGAATACATGCACAGCGCGCGTTTTGCTCTCCCTTCCGCTGTGATCGACGCATCGAACTCGAGCAGCTTCCAGTTGTCGGTGCGACCGAAAGGTGTTTCAAAACTCATGTCGCGCCGCAAGGTGCGCACACCATCGAATTCGACATCTTCCGGGAAGGCAAGCCCCCAGTTTGCCGACCCGGTGATGATGGCCAACCCTACCTGAGGGATGTCCGTCGAATGATCCGTCAGATCGTCGGCTGCATGGTAATTGGCGGGCATGTTTCCAGTCTCGGTCAGGATTTTTGGCGAAGGGTCACAATCAGGACCACGGCCACGACGATGACGGTCCACAATGTCGAGATCGCCGCAATGGTCGGATCGATCTGATCGCGCAGCGACAGGAACATAAGCTTCGGCATCGTGCTGTTGCGACCGCTTGCGATGAAGATCGAAATCACAGACTCGTCGAGCGAAGTCAGGAATGCCATCAATGTCCCCGACAGCAAGCTGATCCGAAGTTGCGGAACGACTATTCCGCCAATGGCTCTGGCCCAGTTTGCACCGAGGCTGCGCGCCGCCTGAACCTGGTTCCAGTCAAAGCGGGCCAGAGCGGGTAGCAACACAATGCAGGCGACCGGAACGGCCAGCACCACATGTCCGACCAGCACACCCAACAGCGTTCCGATCAGATGTTGTGCGGCCAACACAAAGAAGAGACCGATCGCAAGCAGGATACCTGGGGTGATCGAGGGGGTCAGCAGGACGCTCTGGATGGCCGCAGCGGTCTTTCCGCCCAGCCGGTTCATTGAAATGCAGGCGAGCAGCGCGAAGGGCACCGCGATCAACGCCGTCAACGTCCCAAGGATCAAACTCGTCCTCAGCGCGGCCATCCACGTTGCCGAGCCGAAGAAGTTCTCGTACCAGCGCAACGAGTAGGCGTGCGGCGGAAACTCGAGGAGATTCGACGCCGAAAAGGAAAGCGGCACCACCACGAGCGTCGGCAGCATCAGAAATGCCATGACAAGAGCGGCAAAGCTCCAGAGCAAAATGCGGGCGAGCCTGTTTTGCGGATAGGCTTCAAGCATGGGAGGCTTCCACGGTGTTCTGGGCCACCAGCCGGCGTGCCGCCAGCAACATCACACCGATCAGCGCCATGAGAACGAGGAGCAGAATGCCCAGGACGCTCGCCGATCCCCAGTCCTGAAAGGTCGATAATGTACGCTCGATCCGGGTAGAGAGCGGATTTACCTTGCCGCCGCCAAGCACCGCCGGCGTGATGAAAAAACCTATGGCGTAGATGAGGACGATGATCGAACCCGAGAAGATGCCGCCCGCCGAAAGCGGCATAATGACGGTGCGGATGACCTGCCTGAGAGTGGCTCCCATGCTCGCTGCCGCGCGAATGAGATTTGGGTCGATATCGCGCATCGCAGCATAAACAGGCAGCAGAAAGAGTGGCAGCATGTAGTGCACCATGCCGATGAGCGTTCCCGTGAAGTTGTAGACCAGCGGCAATGGCTCCGCCGTCAGGCCTGAACCGGTCAACGCCGCGTTGATCAGGCCGTCGCGCCGCAAAAGCACGAGCCAACCATAGGTACGCACCAGAATGGAGGTCCACAGCGGCAGCATGACGAACGCCATGAGCACGTTGGCCAACCTTGGTCTGACGCTGGCCAGAGCGAGCGCCAGAGGGGTGCCGAGGAGAATGCAGGCCGCTAGCGTACCCAAAGACAGTTCGAGGGTCGTGACGAGCGCCGACCATGTCAGTCCGCTCGAAAGGACCTTCTGGTAATTGCCGACGGTGTACTCACCTCCGGTGGTCAGGAAGGATTGCCGGATGATCCAAAGGATGGGCAGTATCGCCGCCAGTCCAACGATGAACAGCGCCGGGAGCGAAAGCGATAGAAAAAACCGCCGCTCGCGCCGTGCATCCGCTGCGAGCGCCGGATCCCGGACGACGGTCACGCCGTCGCTCCCGGTATCGCGTGAACCTTCGCGGCTGGTGCATATGCGGTCATCCGCTGACCGGCGGCAAGTTCGGCGCAACCGCCGGCCAGCGCTGCCGGAATGCAGACAAGAACCTCTTGCCCACCGTCAAGCGCCAGCGTCAAAAGCCAGTTCTCGCCGCGGAACGCTTTGGTGCGCAGTATTCCTTCGAGGGCCACTCCGTCTCCTCCGACGAGCTTCGCATCAAGATGGAAGCTTTCGGCGCGGATCATCAGCGTTTCGTGTGATGCTTCGGCGCCGTCGATTCTGCGCGCCGAGCCCGGGGCCACAATGTTGGCCTCGCCCATGAACTCCGCGACGAAGCGGGTCGATGGACGATCATAAATCCGCTGCGGCGTATCTATCTGCTGGATGCGGCCAGAATTCATCACCGCAATCCGGTCAGACATAATCAGCGCTTCGCGCTGGTCGTGGGTCACATAGATTGTGGTGATCCGTAGATGATCATGCAGACGCCGGATCTCATATTGCATGGTCTCGCGCAGATTCTTGTCGAGCGCCGACAGCGGCTCGTCCATCAACATCACGCGCGGTTCGAAGACGATAGCCCGCGCCAATGCCACCCGTTGACGTTGGCCGCCGGATAGTGCGGCAATATTGCGCTCCGCCAAGCCATCCAGCTTCACGCGGGCCAAGGTATCAAGCGCCCGCTGACGCGCCTCCGCTCTCGGTACCTTGCGCAGCACCAGCGGATACGCGACGTTCGCCAGGACGTTCATGTGGGGAAACAAGGCGTAATTCTGGAATACTATGCCGATGTCTCGCTTGTTGGGCGGCAGGCGGGTGATGTCTCGATCGCCCAGGAAAAGTTTACCGGAATCCGGCCGGACAAAACCGGCCAGAGCCATGAGTAACGTGGTCTTGCCCGATCCCGATGGCCCTAGCAGCGTGAGGAATTCGCCAGCCTGAATGTCGAGCGAAACATCATCCAGTGCGACGTAGGACCCATAAGCCTTGTGCACGCTTTCGATGGTGATCGCGAGCGACTTCATTATGTGCTCCAGCCTTGAAGCGCGTCGCGTTCGACCGGCTTCACGCGACGCGCTTTAGGTTCTTGTTTTCATGCATGTCGTTGTCGCGCGCTGCACATTTCTGCGCGACATGCGTCAGAGCTGAGAGTCAGCGAGCCATCATTTCATCGAAGGCTCTTTGGGCAGCCTCGCCATTCTTGACCCACCATTCTGAATTGGAAAACACCGAAGTGCCAGCATTTTCAGGCGCGGTCGCAAGTGTCTTCAGACGGTCCTCGGGAATAAGGCCACCCTCATATGCCGCAGGATTGACTGGGCCATAGGCAATGAAATCGGTCAGCTTGGCAACCCGCGCGGGCTGCGTCATCGCAGCAATGAGCTTCATCGCGGCCTCCTTGTTCGGCGCTCCCTTCGGCACCCCAAGACAGTCCGTGCCGATGACCGAACCCTTGAACGTGTAGTCAGCCGCGCCGCCATCTGCTTTCACGGTTTGGGCGCGTCCGTTCCAGGTAATGACCAAATCCGCCTCACCGTCTTTCAGCAACTGTGCGGACTGGGCGCCCGAGGTCCACCACACGGCGACGTTTGGTTTAATCGCTTCAAGCCGCTTGATGGCGCGCTCTAGCCCGTCCGGTGTGCTGAGCACGGAATAGACGTCCGACGGTGCTACGCCATCGGAGAGAAGCGCGATCTCGATCGAGTCTTGCGCATTGGCCCGCAACGCGCGACGGCCAGAAAATTTGGCAACATCCCAGAACTCCGCCCACGTCTTCGGCGGGTTCTGGCCATAGGTCTTGGTGTTCCACGACATGACGGTGCCATAGGAATCGAACGGATAGCAGTAGTCGGACTTTGCGCCGTCCGGCACGGATTTCGGATCGATGATCTTGTAGTCGAGCGGCTCCAGCAGCGACTGTGCGGCCGCCTGCGCCCCTTCCGGCGAACCCAGGTGGACGATATCGGTCGTGACTGCACCCGAGGTAACCTGCATCTTCAGGGCGGCCAGGCCGTCGCTCTGCGTCTCCTCGCGGACATCATAGCCAAGCTCTTTTGCAGCCGGGCCCCACATGGCCTCCTTGATGGCGTTGCCATAGTCGCCGCCCGCGGTCGTGATGGTGACCGTCTGCGCATGCACGGGCAGGGCAGCCGAGACTGCGAATGCTGTTAAGGAAATGCGTAGCCAGGACATAGGTTCTCCTCCCCAACGTCTATGGAATATCGCTTGAAAGAGCCATTATTTTGTAATCGTAACGTTACGATTGCATCTGGATACGCTAGAGTCAAGCTGCTTCCTATGGGAGTTCGGATTGACCGGGATGTCGAATTCGGTAACGCTATGGCGGTCAGCAAATCAGCCGGCGCTTTCGCAAATGAAGTCGGGCGAACAATGGCCAATCTAAAGCAGATCGCCGCGGAACTTTCCCTCTCGGTGACCACGGTGTCCCGCGCTCTGAAGGATGGACCGGAAGTGCAGCCCTCGACCATAGCCCGCGTCAAGGAGGCGGCTAAGCGGGTCGGCTATTTACCAAATCATCATGGTCGCGCGCTCAAAACCGGTCGAACGCAGACGCTGACGGCGGTGCTCCCGATGGAGACACGAGACCATCTGTCCGATCTGTTGAAGCTTCCTTTAATCGAAGGCATGACGCTGGCGGCGCGGCAAGCCGGTTATAGTCTGTCCATCTATTCCACCACTCCCGACGACGATGCCGTTGAGAGTGTGCAGCGGCAGCTTCAGGCGCGCAGCGCAGACGGCCTGATCATCACACGCCTGGTGTCGGCTGATCCGCGCGTCAAGCTGCTGCTGGATCAACGCATGCCATTCGTCGCGTTTGGAAGAACCGACCTGGATATCGCCTATCCCTATGTCGATGTGGACAATGAACAGATTGCCTACGAGGCGACCCGGCGGCTCATGGATAAGGGCTGTCGACGCATTGCGCTGCAACTTCTCGTTCCGGAGGACCAGGCGAGTGCTATGCGTCTTTCCGGGTATGGAAGGGCAATGGCCGAGGCCGGTATTCCGATCGACCAATCGCTGATCGGTCATGGCATGTTCACCATGGAATCGAGCGCCGGCTGGTTCGATCGCTTGCTGGCGTCATCAGATCCGCCAACGGGCTTGGCGTGCGCCAACGAACTGGGCCTTCTGGGAGCGTTGCACGCTCTCGGCAAGCGGGGTCTTACAGCAGGCCGCGACGTCCACATCGTCACCCGCGACAGCACGCGGCTGGCACGCTTCCTGCCCGCAAAGATCGGAGTTCATTCCGTGGATATGGCGGGTGTTGGACGCAAACTTATCGAAGTCCTGGAGAGCCGGATCATCAATCCGCTTGGGCCGGTGGAGACAGTCTTGGTACAAGGCAGATTCGAGCCGGCCGAATAGTCCGGGCGGCCCTCAGGAGGCCACCTCGTTTTGAACCGGCCGGATCAGCGCCTTTGCGGCATCTGCCGGAACCGGAGCTCCAGGACGGCGATGTCCTGGTAGCGGTCCATGCTGCTGGGGTGAACCTGCTCGATTCCAAGGTCAGAACCGGAGAATTCAAGCTCATCCTGCCCTATCGGCGGCCGTTCATCCTGGGCCACGACGTGGCCGAACGGTTATCCGCGTGGGACCGAAAGTTCGCAAGTTCAAAGCCGGCGACGATGTCTATGCGCGGCCGCGCGATGGCCGGATTGGGACATTCGCCGAATTCATTGCCGTGGATGAAGCCGACGTGGCCTTGAAGCCTGAGAATCTCAGCATGGAAGAAGCGGCCTCGATTCCCCTGGTCGGACTGACCGCCTGGCAGACGCTTATCGACAGGGCAAACCTGACGAAGGGACAGAAGGTCTTCATTCAGGCTGGTTCCGGCGGCGTCGGAACATTCGCCATTCAGTTGGCCAAGCACCTCGGCGCGACCGTTGCGACAACCGCGAGCGCGGCGAGTGCCGATCTGCTGAAAAGCCTCGGCGCCGATGTCGTCGTCGACTACAGGAAAGACGACTTCGAGAAAGTTTTGTCGGGCTACGATGTCGTCTTGAACAGCCAGGACGCCAAAACACTGGAAAAATCCATGAGCGTGCTGAAAGCGGGTGGGAAGCTCATCTCCATTTCCGGTCCACCGGATCCCGAATTTGCCAGGAAAAGGGACTGAATTTGATGCTGAGGCTGGTGCTGCGCGTCCTGAGTCTCGGAATTCGGGCCAAAGCCAAGCGCCGCGGCGTGCAGTTTTCGTTCCTTTTCATGTGGGCGCAGGGCGATCAGCTGAGCAAAATCACCTCTCTCATCGAAGCCGGCGCGATCCGCCCGGTTGTGGATCGAGTCTTTCCATTCGAAGCGACCAATGATGCCCTGGCCTATGTCGAAACAGGACGCGCCAAGGGCAAGGTCGTCATCAAGCTCAGATAGCAGGTGCCTCGAACGCACCCCTCAGCGTCTCGAACGGCGCCAGGGCGCCGCGCACCTGCACGACGGCGGCGGCAACGCGATGGGCGCGCTGCACTGCTTCTTCCGGGGCATGTCCGGCAAGGCGAGCGGCGAGGTAGGCGCCGTTGAAGGAGTCGCCGGCGCCAGTGGTGTCGACCGGCGCGGCGACATGCACCGCCGGCACCGATTGCGAGCCGCTGTTCCGGGCGATCAGCGCCGGCTCCTCGCCGTTCTTGACGACGACTTCGCCGACCAGCTTTCGCAGCCGTTCGGCTGTTTCCTGCGGTGTCGTGTCACCAAACAGCACCTGCTCGTCGGGGAAGGTCGGCAGCGCGATGTCGGCGACTGCGAGCGCCTCGAGCATGGCGGCCTGTGCTTCCTCGCGCCGGCGCCACAGCCGCGGCCGGTAATTGGGATCAAAGGCGATCAGCGAGCCGGCCGCGCGCGCTGTGGCCACGGCCGTCAGCAGTACCTTGCGTGGACCCTCGTCGAGAATTGCCAAAGTGATTCCGGAAAAATAGACAAGCGCCTGGTCTTCAAGGCTTTTCTGCAATGCGGCTGGGTCCGAAGCCAGCTGCCTTGCGGCCGCATCGGCCCGCCAATAGGTGAAAGAACGTTCGGCGCCGGTCAGCGTGATCGCATAGAGGCCGGGGCGGGCGCCCGCTATCACCGGGCTGGCGCCGATGCCGATGCCGTTCTCGGCCAGGAACTTGATCTGGTCGCGCGAGAACGGGTCGTCGCCGAAGGCCGACACGTAGGTCGCCGGCCGCTCGCTGCTCAAGGCATGCAGCGCCCATAAAGTGTTGAACGTGTCGCCGGCAAAGCCCATGCGCCAGTTCGGCCCGGCCTGGCCCGAAAGCTCGAGCATGCACTCGCCAATCGAGGCGATGCCGTTTCCTGCCATGAAGCACTCCTCCATCCTGCAATTGCGGTGCTGTAGCTTTTTGCGGCCGGCAGCGCCATGCTTGGCGACGGCGGATTCTTGCGCTGGGCGCGATTTCCCACAGGGGGTGGGACGCGATCTGCCCAGCGAAACGTTATCCGCAGAACAGGAATTGGTTTGGCATCGTTATGGCGTTATCTTCTTGGAGGCCTCGGCCTGGCTGCCTTGCTTGCCGGCGTGCTGGCCGTCGTCTATCTGACGGCGCCGCATGCGCCGCAACCAAGCTCGGACGTAGGCCGTTCCAAGACGACGGCGAACAAGCTGTTCGTGGCGACTTTCGAGCCCGAGAAAGGCGTCATCCGGCAGGGCGAACTGGAATCCTGGCTGCTGACGCTGAATACCGTCGACGGTGCGCCGGTGGAAGGTGCTGCGATAACGATTTCCGGCGGCATGCCGCAGCACAAGCACGGTCTGCCGACCAGCCCACAGGCGACCGATTACCTCGGCGCCGGGCGCTATCGCATCGACGGGGTCAAATTCACGATGAGCGGGTGGTGGCAATTGCATTTTGCCATTTCCGCTGCGGCCGGTTCGGACACTGTCGTCTTCAACGTGGTGCTGTGAGCCGCTGATGAGCCGGTTTTCCAGTCTTCTCGTGTTGGTGGTGGTGGCCGTGCTTGCCGGCTGCGGCAGACCGGAGTTTTCCGATGCCGAAAAGCAGACCATCGCCTCATTGGCGCTGTCCAGGCTGCCGCCGCTGAAGCCCGACACCACCAATCGCTTCGCCGATGTGCCGGCCGCCGCGGCACTCGGCTCGACGCTGTTCTTCGACACCGGGATGAGCGGCGACGGCACGGT
The DNA here is from genome assembly GCF_040322515.1 of Mesorhizobium sp. M0136. Lineage (NCBI taxonomy): Bacteria > Pseudomonadati > Pseudomonadota > Alphaproteobacteria > Hyphomicrobiales > Phyllobacteriaceae > Mesorhizobium > Mesorhizobium sp. M0136. Next base: position 113,507 of record NZ_JAMYTP010000007.1, on the reverse strand, counting down.
ATCGTGCTCGACCTGCCACAAGATCGACCGCCAATTCCAGGACGACCTGCCGCAAGCGGTCGGCGTCGGCCGCACCAATCGTCGTACCATGCCGTTGGCCGGCGTCGCTCATGATCCCTGGTTCTTCTGGGACGGGCGGCGCGACAGCCTGTGGGCGCAAGCGCTGACACCGCTTGAAAATCCGCTGGAGCAGGCGGGCAACCGCGCCGCCTTCGCGCATTACATCAAGGCCCGCTTCGGCGAGCGCTATGAGCGCATCTTCGGCCCGCTGCCGAACCTTTCGGGCGTGCCGGCCAATGCCAGCCCGCTCGGCACCGATGCCGAGAAGGCGGCCTGGAAAGCCATGCCCGCCAGCCAAGCCGAGGAGGTCAACCGCGTCTTTGCCAACATCGGCAAGGCGATCGCCGCCTTCGAGCGCTCGATCGCGCCGCCGCAGACACGCTTCGACCGCTTTGCCATCGATCTGGCTGCGGGCGCCGAGCCGAAAGGCGACGCTGCCTTTTCGCCGGAGGAAATCCTCGGCCTGAAGCTGTTCATCGGCAAGGCCAATTGCGTGACCTGCCACAATGGCCCGCGTTTTACCGACGGCAGCTTCCACAACACCGGCGTGCCGCCGGTCACGGGCCTGCCGCCGGATCGCGGCCGCGTCGACGCGGTGCGCCAAGTCGAGGCCGATCCGTTCAACTGTTTCGGCGCCTTTCGCGACGGCGATGCCAGCGCCTGCCGCGAACTGCACTTCATGGTCAAGGCCGGGCCGGAACTCGTTCGTGCGTATAAGACGCCGTCACTGCGGGGTGCCGCCACCCGGCCGCCCTACATGCACGCCGGGCAGTTTTCCTCGCTCGACGAGGTGGTGGCGCATTATTCCAAGGCACCGGCAAGCGTCGAGGGCACATCCGAGATCCACCCGCTGCAGCTTTCGGACCGCGAACGCGCGGCGCTGGTGGCGTTTTTGAAGACACTGGCGGAGTGAGGGTGGCTCAGCCCGCTCGGTAGCGATCGGCTTTCTAAGTCCTTTACTCCGCCAACATTGCCGCAACAGCGCTCTCCTACCGATCCTTCACCGTCTCCATCGCGACAAACGTCGAGGTCTGGGCAACGTGCGGCAGGGCGGAGATGCGCTCGCCGAGCACGCGGCGGTAGGCGGCGATGTCGGTGGTGCGGACCTTCAGCAGATAGTCGAAGCTCGACGCCATCATGTGGCACTGCTCGATCTCCGGCACCGCCTGCACGGCGCGGTTGAAGGCGTCGAGCGCGGCCGAGCGGGTGTCGGACAGTTTCACCTGGACGAAGGCGACATGACCTTCGCCCATCCGCTCGCGGTCGACGATCGCCTGGTAGCCTCTGATAAAGCCGTCCATCTCCAGCCGCTTGACCCGCGCCTGCACCGGCGTCTTCGACAGGCCGACTTTTGCCGCGAGTTCCGACATGGAAAGCCGGCCATTGCTGCCCAGCGCCGACAGGATGTTCCTGTCAATGCGGTCCAATTGGTCTTCTGTCATTGAAATTCTGGTCAAATTGGCGTGGATCGGCCGTCATGATAGATCAATCGACCTGCGCTGTCGATTTCTTTGGACCGACTGCGATCGGGCTTTGTGCTAGCTTTGCGCCATTCGGTCCGGCAGCCGCCGGCCCGCTCACTGATGCTTGCTCTACAGGACCGTCATGCCAGCGCTCGATGCCATCCGCCAGCAGATCCGTGCCAATTACCTGCCTGACGAAGACGCGGCTGTGAAGCGGCTGGCCGAGGCGACGGGGCTTTCAGGGAAAGACCGAAAGGCGATCTCGGCCCGCGCTGCCGATCTGGTGCGGGCAGTGCGCGGCTCGTCCGATCCGCGGCTGATGGAGGTCTTTCTGTCCGCCTATGGCCTCTCGACCAAGGAGGGCGTGGCGCTGATGTGCCTGGCCGAGGCGCTGCTGCGGGTGCCCGACACCGAGACGATGGACGATCTCATCGCCGACAAGATCGCGCCGCACGACTGGTCGGCGCATGCGGGCGGCTCGAGCTCGATCTTCATCAACGCGTCGACCTGGGCGCTGATGCTGACCGGCCGGGTGCTCGACGAAGGCGAGGGCGGCATCGAAGGCACGCTGCGCGCCATGGTGCGCCGGTTGGGCGAGCCGGTCATCCGCAAGGCGGTCGCGGCTGCCATGCGCGAAATGGGCGAGCAGTTCGTGCTTGGCCGCACCATCGTCGAGGCGGTCAGGCGCGGCCGGCCGATGACACAGAAAGGCTATCTCTATTCCTTCGACATGCTGGGCGAGGCGGCCCGCACCGAGGCCGACGCCTTGCGCTATCTCAAGGCCTATGCCGACGCCATCTCGTCGCTCGATGCCGGCGCCAACGGCCCCGACATCCGCCAGAACCACGGCATCTCGGTCAAGCTTTCGGCGCTGCATCCGCGCTATGAAGTGACGCAGAAGGAAAAGATGCTGCCGGTCATGGCCGAGCGGCTGCTGTCGCTGGCGCTCGCAGCGCGCCATTCGCGCATGGGCCTCAACATCGACGCCGAGGAAGCCGACCGCCTCGATTTGTCGCTCGACGTCATCGAGCGGGTGCTGGCCGAGCCGGAACTTGCCGGCTGGAACGGTTTTGGCGTCGTCGTCCAGGCCTATGGCCCACGCGCCGCCTTCGTCATCGACTGGCTCTACGAACTGGCGAGGAAATATGACCGCGGCATCATGGTGCGGCTGGTCAAGGGCGCCTATTGGGACACCGAGATCAAGCGGGCGCAGACGCTCGGGCTCGACGGCTATCCAGTCTTTACCCGCAAGGCCAATACCGACGTCTCCTACCTGGCCTGCGCCAACAAGCTGTTGGCGATGACCGACCGCATCTATCCGCAATTCGCCACCCACAACGCCCACACCGTCGCCGCCATCCTGTCGATGACGACGGACCGCGATACATTCGAATTCCAGCGGCTGCACGGCATGGGCGAAGCTCTGCACGAGACGGTGCGCAAAGCCGAAGGCACGCGCTGCCGCATCTATGCGCCGGTCGGCGCCCATTCCGACCTGCTTGCCTATCTGGTCCGCCGGCTGCTGGAGAACGGCGCCAATTCCTCCTTTGTCCACCAGCTCACCGACGAGGAGGTCGAGCCCGAGGACATTGCCCGCGACCCACTCGAGACGGTGGAGAAACAAGGCCCCGCCGCCAATCCGGCGATCGTGCCGCCGTCGGCGATCTTCGGTCCCGGCCGGCGCAACTCCAAGGGTTTCGATATCACCGACACGCTGACGCTGGCTGCGATCGACAAGGCGAGGGCCGAGTTCGCCGGGCCGGAGCGCTGGCACGCCAAGCCGGTCAGCCGCGCTGCCGGCTATGGCAAGCAGCGTCCGGTCGTCAATCCGGCAAAACCTTCGGAAGTGGTCGGCACGGTCAGCGAGGCCGGCGCCAAGCAGGTCGAGACCGCCGTGCGCATCGCCGTCGAGGCACAACCGGCATGGGCAAGACGCCCGGTCGCCGAGCGCGCCGCCATCCTCAACCGGGCGGCCGATCTCTACGAAGCGAACGCCGTCGAGTTCTTTGCACTCGCCGCCCGCGAGGCCGGCAAGTCGCTCGCCGACGGCGTTGCCGAGGTGCGCGAGGCAGTCGATTTCCTGCGCTACTATGCGGCCGAGGCCGCAAATGCCGAGGCGGGAACCGACGCGCGCGGCGCCATCGCCTGCATCTCGCCGTGGAATTTTCCGCTCGCCATCTTCACCGGGCAGATCGCGGCAGCACTCGTCACCGGTAATTCCGTCATCGCCAAGCCTGCCGAACAGACGCCGCTGATCGCTTTTCGCGCCGTCCAGCTGCTGCGCGAGGCCGGGGTGCCGGAAGACGTCATCCAGCTTCTGCCCGGCGACGGCCCCTCGGTCGGCGGCCCGCTGACCGCTGACCCGCGCATTGCCGGCGTCTGCTTCACCGGCTCGACGGAGGTCGCCAAGCTGATCGAAAAGCAACTCGCCGAGACCGCTGCGCCCGATGCCATGCTGATCGCCGAGACCGGCGGCCTGAACGCCATGATCGTCGATTCCACTGCGCTGCCCGAACAGGCGGTGCGCGACATCCTGGCCTCCGCCTTCCAGAGTGCCGGCCAGCGCTGCTCGGCATTGCGCATTCTCTACGTGCAGAAGGACGTCGAGAAGAAGATGCTGGAGATGCTGAAAGGCGCGATGGAAGCGCTCAGCCTCGGCGACCCCTGGCGGGTATCGACCGATGTCGGCCCGGTCATCGACGACGAGGCGCAAGCGTCGATCCGCGACTACTGCACCAAAATGGGCCTGCAGGGCCGGCTGATCGCCAAACTCGAAGCACCGAAGGATGGCCGCTTCGTTGCGCCGCACGTCTTTCGGGTCAAGGGCATCGAGGAGCTGGAGCGCGAGGTGTTCGGGCCGGTGCTGCATGTCGCCACCTTCGATGCCGACGAGATCGATGCGGTGATCGCGGCGATCAACCGCAAGGGCTATGGCCTGACCTTCGGCCTGCACACCCGCATCGAAGGCCGCGCCCAGCATTTCGTCGACGGCATCAATGCCGGCAACATCTACGTCAACCGCAACCAGATCGGCGCCGTCGTCGGCGCGCAGCCGTTTGGCGGCGAGGGGCTTTCCGGCACCGGGCCGAAGGCTGGCGGCCCGCATTATCTCCGGCGCTTCCGCAAGGGACCGGAGGCCGGCCCCCATCTTGCCGAAGGCCGCAAGGTGACGGCGACCGAGCTCGCCGACAATCTGCCGGACCCGGCGTTTGGCGGGTGGTCGACGCGGCCGGATCGCGTCGCCATCCTGAGGAAACATCTGCGCGGCAAGGGCGGCGCGGCCATCGGCGCTGCAGCCGCGATCGATTTCGGCCAGGTCGACCTGCCCGGGCCGACCGGCGAGGCCAACACGCTGTCGCTGGCGCCGCGCGGGCGCGTGCTGTGCCTCGGTCCCGACGCGGATACGCTGCTTGCCCAGACCATCCAGGCGCTGGCCGCCGGCAACGCGGTGCTCGCCGTCGCGCCCGGCGCGCCGGCGGCGCTATCAGCGCTGACCGGCAAGGGCTTGCCGCTGGCGGCGATCGACGGCCGGCCGGACCCGGTCGAAGCGCGCTCGCTGCGGGTTGACGTCGTGGCCTTTTCCGGCACGCCCGAGGCCGCGCGCATCGTGCGCAAGGTCATCGCCGAGCGCGCCGGCCCGATCGTGCCGCTGGTCAGCGAAGTCTATTATCCGGCCGCCTATGCGCACGAGCGCGCCGTCTGCGTCGACACCACGGCGGCGGGCGGCAATGCCAGCCTGCTGGCCGCTGCGTAGGGTTTCGCCAGGGTTCGCGTATCGCGGGCCGTGTAAATCGCTTCAGGTTTCCCCTCACCCTTACTCTCTCCCCGTGAAGAACGGGGAGGGGGTCGCCCAGCGTTGCGTCCACCACGCCCCTTCTTCCCGTTCTTTACGGGAGAAGGTCCCGGCAGGGGGTTGAGGGGCGGCGCCGGCTTTGGTGGCTGAGAGCGATAGTTACCTGATACCGAGCGGCACCTCGAACTGCCAAGCCGAGCGACCGGCTCCTTCCGGAATGGGAGGAAACGGAGAAGCCCGGCGGATTGCGTCGAGTGCGGCTTTGTCCAGCGCGGCAACACCCGAACTGCCCGTCAGCCTGGCCGACCGGACGCTGCCATTCGATGCGACGGTAAAGGCGACGGTAGCCGTGCCGGTGGCGCGCGTGCGCGTCGAATTGAACGCCCGCACCAGCTTAGACCTGATCTTGCCGGGATAGTTGGTGACGGCTGCATTGCCGACGCCTGATTTGCCGCCCCTGCTGGCGGTCAGGATCTTGCCGTCCTTCTTGCCGTCGGCCGCGCCGCGCGCGACATCCGTTTCGTCGCGGCCGCCGGAGCCGGTCTTTTTCTTCTTGGAATCGGCTTTGGCAAGTGCCTTGCTCGCTTTCTTGCGCAAGGCCGGCTTTTCGGGCTCGTTTGGTTCGGCCCTCCTGGCCGGCTTTTTCTGCGCGGTTGCCTTCTTCGGCTGCTTGGGCTCCGGCCTGTTCGGCTTCGGTTCTTCCGCCGCGCCGACTGTCTCGGTCGTCCGAACTGTTTCGGCCGGCGTCCGATCGGCTGGTGCCGGAGCACTCGTCTCGGCAGGCTCGGCCGTTTCGACCGCGCTGACTGGCGGCGGCACGGCGTTGTCGTCGGCAGGCACCAGCCTGTCGGTCGCAAGAATGTCGGGCGATGGGTCCTGGCGGGCAGGCTGGACGGGTTGGGCAGGTGCGGGATCGGTGCGATCGGCAGGCGCAGCAGCTTCCGTGGCGGCCTCGCTGACCGGCTCGACCACTTCTGTTCCGGAAGCTTCGGCCGCGTCAGTGACCGGCTGAAGCGTCTCCTCCGCCGCAGTCGCCTGTGCCTCGACCGTTTCCACCGGTCTTGCGTCCAGCATCGTCACCATCGTCACGTTGGCCACGTCCGGGTCGTCTCCGACATCGCTGGCTGCCTGCTGCGGGTCGGCGCCGAGCAGCATTTCGCCTTGCTGGTCGGCACCTTCGATCCTTGGCCGGTCGTCCGGCAGCGTGAGAAAAGCCAGCGCCACGGCTACGTGGAATGCGCAAGAGCAGGCGATCGCCACCGTCCAGTTGCGGCGCCGCTGCTTCTGTCGTGCCTGCCGCATTGGCTCCACAGGCACCGTAGGCAAGTTGCCGTCGGCATCGACGATGTAACTGTCTTCCGGTCTGTCGCGCAGCGAAACACGCAGCGCCTCGCGCGGGATGGCGAAATCCGGATCGTCCGGCTCCGGCGGCAGGAAACCGGCTAGCGGCCACGCCACGGCGTTTCGTGCGAAGGCGGGTTCCAGTCCCAAAATTTAGACCCCGAAGGAGATGCCGGTCCTGGTCTGCGTGTTCAGCCCGCGCATGCAGGCATTCGGCTCGGCGCCGGCGCATTCCGTGGCGCTGTTGATCAACACGCGGCTGAGCTTGCCGCAATCGGTGCCGGCAAGGTCGAAACGCGTCACCTTGGTCTTGCCTGCCGGCAGCTCCTTGAAATCGAGCACGGTCAGCCGATCGACGACACCGACTTCGTTGAACAGCGCGATCTCGAATGCCGCCTTGGACAGATCGGCACCGAGATTGTTGGTGACCACGAAGGTCAGGCGGCAGGCCTTGTCGGATGGTTGCGCGCCGTTCAGTTCTAGGTTCAGCGCCGGCGCTGGCTGCTGTGTCCATGCCGGAGCCGCCGCAAGCGATATTGCCAGCACCGCGGCGAACAGACGAAGGGATGCCGTCATGCCTGTCATTGTTGTCAGCCTCCAAACCTCATGGTCGCCGCCAGCTTCAGGGTGACGCCGGGCTCGTAGACGACGCTCATCGTCGATGCGTTCAGCGGGTTGGCGTATTTGACGTCGAACAGATTGTCGGCGCGGAAATCGACCTTGAAATTGTCGGTCGCCTGGTAACTGGCGAAGGCATTGACCAGCGTATAGTCCTTGGCCACCGCGTTGCCCTGCGGCTTGCCGTTGTATTGCACCTCGCCGCCGATTGTCAGCCTGTCCTCGAGGAAGCGAAAGCCGAGTTGCCCGGTGACCTGGGAGGAGGGGACGGTGACAAGGTCCGCCCGTTCGCCTTCATAGGAGATGGTGTGGCCGTCGGTGACCGACGCCGACAGCCCGGCAAAGCCCCAGGCGGCGTCATAGACGCCCTCCATCTCGAAGCCGTGAATCCTGGCCTTGGCGAAATTCTGGTACTGGAAGCAGATCGGGATGCCCGGACCGAATGGGCAGCCGCTGGTCGGGTCGAACGGCGACAACGTCACGCCGTCGATGTAGTCGTCGACGTTGTTGTTGAAATAGGCCGCCTTCAGCCGCAGCGCGTCATCAGCCTCGATGACACCATTGGTGCTGTAATTGACGCCAAACTCCACCGTCTTGCCGATTTCAGGCTTCAAATTCGGATTGGGGAGAAACGGGAAGCTGACGCCTGACGGATGATTGCCGCTGATCAGCGTCTCCGACACCGACGGTGAACGGTAGCCTTCCGCATAGGTGCCGTAGAATTGCAGCCCGGAAAGGCCGGCGGTTTCGAAGGGCGAAACGCCCACCGTGATGCGTGGCGACAGCCGGTTGCCAGAGGTTTCGCCGACATCGCTGTCGAGCTTGTAGCTGTCGTAACGCAGCCCGGCGATGACCTCGAGCCAGTCCCAGGTGAGCTTGTCCTGGACGTATGCGCCGGAGACGTTTCTATCGCCCGAGGGCGTGTAGAAACTGTCGCCGCCCGCCGTGCCGCCTGTCTCGACATCGTCGCCAACCCAGTCGCCGCCGTAGGTCAGCTCATGCGCGATTCCAACGGTCTCGAATCTCGAGGTGTTCCAGATGTCGATGCCGGAAGTGCCGATATCGAAGGTCGATATCGAACCCGCTGGCAGGATGATCGGAAGACCGGTGACCGGATCAAACCGGTTTTGCGCGACAAGGGTCGTCAGATCGAGCTTGGTCTTGTTGTAAGATGCGTTGATGTGGAGATCGAGCCAGCTCCTGTCTTCGTCGGTGATGTTGTAGCGGGCCGTGAAGGTATTCGCCTTCAGGTCGGCGTCGTTCACCGGCGCACTGCCGCTGGTTTCGGTCCATCCGTCGTTCGAGCCGATCCAACCGAGCTTCAGCTGGCTGTTGTCGCTGGGGCGGATGGTCGTCTTGAGCAGCCCGCTCAAGACATCGAAGCCGGTGCCCGCTACAGTGTCGCCGCCGCCATGCTTGTAGTCGTCATAATCGCGGTAGACGATGTTGCCGAGCACGTCCCAATTCTCGTTGATCCGATAGGCACCGCTGGCGCTGGTGGTCCAGCCTTCGCCGTTGGTTTCGTAGCGCCCGGTCGCTGCTGCCGCCCAGGTCTCGTCGGACCTGAGGAAATCCTGCGCATCTTTGGTGTCGAAAAAGACGACGCCGCCGATCGCCCCGGAGCCATAGGTGTTGGCGACCGGGCCGCGGATCACGTCGACGGATTTGATTAATTCGGGATCGATGTAGAAGGTCGATTGCGTGCCATGATCCGAGCGCTGGAAATTCTGACGAGCGCCGTCGACAATGACGGAGACGCGGCCGAAATCCTGCAAGCCGCGGATGTTGATGCTGGAGCTGACACGCCTTGCGTCGGCCTGGACGGCGACACCCGGCACACCGAACAGCATTTCGTTGGGCGTCGTCGCCATGCGGCGCTCGAGCTGTTCCTCATCGACATGGCTGGCTGAAGCAAGCGATTCGATCGCCGTCTCGCCGGTACGGCTGAGGATCAGGATCTTGTCGAGCAGCGTGGTACCCGTCAAAACCGGCTTTGCCTGTTCGGGCTGTTGTGACGGGTCAGTCCGTTGCTGGCCGGTTGCCGGTTGGGCGGCCTGCTGGGCGCCGGCCGGTGTGGCGAGCAGCGGGATCGCCGCCGCGCCGGCCAGCAACGCGGCCATTTTGCTTGCCATAGACCCCATTTTTCTTGCTGTCGACCAGTGTGCCAGGCCGCTGCCCGCCGGCCGTCCCCAATTCGCCAACCCCATGCTGCAACTCCAAGAATCCATGTTCGATGCTGGCTGGCTTGGGGCTCGCTGGCATTTTTCATCGCGTCCGGCGTCTTAAATGTTGACTCATTTACTCCGGTATTGCACTGCTAGATAACATGACCATTCGAGTCAAGAATTGAATCGGCATTTCACGCAGGCGCCGAGCCAGATGCCCGGCACAGAACAGGGAGCGAACCCATGAACACGCACAATCCCAGCGACTTTCACTATCGCGTCCGCCGTTCCGACGAAAATTCCGTCCGTTTCGAACGGGTCCAATCGGCCGTGAGAACGCTGTCCAGCAACACGCTGTTCCAGGGTGAGCACGAGATCGGCATCGAGCATCACGGTGCGCTGTATCGGCTGAAGATCACCCGGCAGGGCAAGCTCATCCTCAACAAGTAGGTGGTAGAAATGGACCAGCGCGTAAAACCCGCCCCGCACGAGATCCGGCGGGCACGGGCAGACAATCCGAAAATGCGCGAGCGTGATCTCGCCGCCCGGCTGAGGATTTCGGAGGCCGAACTGGTCGCCGCGCATTGCGGCGACGGGGTCGTGCGCGTCGAGCCGCGTGTCAACGACCTCTTGACTGGCCTCGAAGCTGTCGGTGAGGTGATGGCGCTGACCCGCAACGAAAGCGCGGTGCACGAGAAGATTGGCGTCTACGACAAGGTCGTCACCGGCAATCACAATGCCATGGTGCTCGGCGAAAACATCGACCTGCGCATTTTCCCCAAAGTCTGGGCGCACGGCTTTGCCGTGGAAAAGCGCGATGGCGCCGACATCCGCCGCAGCCTGCAGTTCTTCGACACCGCAGGCGAGGCGGTACACAAGATGCATCTCAGGCCAGCCTCCAACCTCTACGCCTATCAGAAACTGGTGGCCGGGCTGGAATCGCCGAACCAGGAGCCGACGATGGCGATTTCAGCGGGCACGGCTGACGAGACCGAGACTGCGGACAATTCGGCGAGCGTCGACGATCTGCGCAACCGCTGGAGCCAGTTGACCGACGTGCACCAGTTCTTCGGCATGCTGAAGACACTGAAGATCAGCCGCCGACAGGCGGTGCGCATGGTCGGCCAGGACTACGCCTGGCTGGTCGAGAAGGATGCGGTGAACGCCATGTTCAACCACGCCGCTGCCGACGCCATTCCGATCATGTGCTTTGTCGGCAATCGCGGCTGCATCCAGATCCATTCCGGCCCCGTCGCCTCGATCAAGCCGATGGGACCATGGCTCAACGTGCTCGACGAGACCTTCCATCTGCACCTGCGGACCGACCACATCGATGAGGTCTGGGCCGTGCGCAAGCCGACCAAGGACGGCCATGTCACGTCGCTCGAAGTCTATGGCGCCGACGGCAAGATGATCATCCAGTTCTTCGGTAAGCGGCACGAAGGCGAAAGCGAGCGCGAAGACTGGCGCTTTCTGGCCGAAAACCTGCCGCGCATTCCAAGCCCGACCGCAGCCTGAGGACAACGACGATGGTTCTTGTCTCCAGGCTGGCATCGGTCTCCAGGCCGGCGCTTGGTCCTGCGGCCGCCGTTTTCCTGGCATTCGCCGCGCTGATGACGGCTCAAGCCGCCGAGGGCATCGCGACTTTCGCCGATCGCTCGAGGATCGTGGCTATTGGTGGCTCGATAACCGAGATCGTCCACGCGCTCGGCGAGCAGGATCGGCTGGTCGCCCGCGATTCGACCAGCCGTTACCCCGAGGCGGCGCTCAAGCTGCCTGACATCGGATACATGCGCCAGCTGTCGCCGGAGGGTGTGCTGTCGGTCAATCCGTCGGGCATACTGGCGCTGCACGGCAGCGGACCGAAGGAAGCCGTCGACGTGCTGAAGAAAACGAGCATCCCGTTCATCGAGGTGCCCGAGCGCTACGACCACGAAGGCATTCTAGAAAAGATCCACATTGTCGGCAGGGCACTTGGCGTGGGCGCCAAGGCTGATGCGCTGGCGGTCGAGATCGACGCCAAGCTGAAGGCAGCTGAAAAGCAGACCGCCTCGATCGAGGAGCGCAGGCGCATCCTGTTCGTGCTGTCGATGCAGGGCGGCAAGCTGCTTGCCGCCGGCAGCGACACCGCCGCCGACGGCATCATCAAGCTGTCGGGCGGCATCAACGCCATCGATGGCTTTGCCGGCTACAAGCAATTGTCGGACGAGGCAGTCATCACCGCCAGGCCCGACGTGATCCTGATGATGAACAACGCCGGGCCGGCCACCGCGGATGACGAATTGTTTTCGAACCCTGCCGTGGCTTCGACGCCGGCGGGTGCAGCCCGCACGCTGATCCGCATGGACGGCGGCTACCTGCTCGGCTTCGGTCCACGCACGACCGACGCCATCCATGATCTCGCCGTCTCGCTCTATGGCAGCCAGGTCGCGGATTGAGCGCGATGGCCGATCATTCGATCGCCGGTGCGACGGGCATTATGGCGACGGCAGGTGACCGTTCGCGGCGTGCCTGCCTCGTCATCGTGCTACTCTGCGTCGGGCTGGTTATCGCCGTGCTGTTGTCGCTGACCTCCGGCGCGTCCGATGCCTCGGCCATCGGCGTCATGCACAACTGGCTGTTCGGCGCGTTGCCCGGCGACGCGGCGTTGAGCGCCCGCGACCGCCTGATCATCCATGACATCCGTCTGCCGCGCATGATTCTGGGCGTGCTGATCGGTGCATCGCTTGCCGTCTCCGGTGCCGTCATGCAGGGGTTGTTCCGCAATCCGCTGGCCGACCCCGGCCTGATCGGCGTTTCGGCTGGATCGAGCCTCGGTGCGGTCGCCGTCATCGTGCTTGGTTCGACCATGCTGGCGCCGCTGACTTCAGCGCTCGGCACGACGGCTTTGCCGCTGGCTGCGTTCTGCGGCGGGCTGGCGACGACACTGCTGCTCTATCGGGTCGCGACACGACAAGGCCGGACCTCGGTCGCCACCATGCTGCTCGCCGGCATCGCGCTGGCGGCGCTTGCCATGGCGCTGACCGGCATCCTGATCTTCATGGCCGACGACCGGCAATTGCGCGACCTGACCTTCTGGCAGCTCGGTTCGCTGGGCGGCGCAACCTGGCAAAAGATCGGCTCGGTCGGGCCGGTCATCGTGCTGGCGCTGGCGGCAATGCCGTTCCTGGCGCGCGGCCTCAACGCGCTGGCGCTTGGCGAGGCCACCGCCGGCCATCTCGGCATTCCGGTGCAGCGGCTGAAATACACCGCCATCATCGGCGTCTCGGCAGCGGTCGGCGCCTCCGTCGCGGTCAGCGGCGGCATCGGCTTCGTCGGTATCGTCGTACCGCATTTGCTGCGTTTGCTGATTGGCCCGGACAACCGCTATCTGCTGCCTGCATCGGCACTGCTTGGTGCGGCGCTGCTGCTTTTGGCCGACGCCGCCGCCCGCACCATCGTCGCCCCGGCCGAATTGCCGATCGGCATCGTCACCGCGGTCGCCGGCGCACCGTTCTTCCTGTGGATACTGCTGCGTAAGCGCGGCGTCATCGACCTGTGAGAGACCGTTTGGAAACTCTACTCTGGCGGCCATCTGATGGCGTTTTTCTGCGCTTCCGGTGCTCACGGACCCAAATGTCCGCTCCGCTCCGGTTCTCGAAACCACCACCATATGACTCGCCAGAGCGAATATCGAAACAGTCTCTAAGAGGTTTTTATGATCGAAGCGCGGGATGTCTCGGTGGCGATCGGCGGCAAGCGCATTGTCGCCCATATCGATTTCGCGGCTCGGCCCGGCGAGGTCGCGGCCATCGTCGGCCCCAACGGTTCGGGCAAGACGACCTTTCTCAGAGCACTGTCCGGCGATCTTGCTTATTCGGGAGAGGTCACCGTCAACGGCCGCAATCTATCCGCGATGAAGCCGGTCGAGGCGGCGACGGTGCGCGCGGTGCTGCCGCAGGCGACGACGCTGTCCTTCCCGTTCACCGTGCGTGAGATCGTCAGGCTAGGCCTGGTCGGCGGGCGCTCCGGCGCGTTGCCCGGCGAGGACCAGCGCCTGCCCGAACGGGCGCTGGCTCGCGTCGACCTCGACGGTTTTGCCGGCCGCTTCTACCAGGAGCTGTCCGGCGGCGAGCAGCAGCGCGTGCAGCTTGCCCGCGTTCTGTGCCAGATATGGGCGCCGGTGCTCGACGGCAAGCCGCGCTATTTGTTCCTCGACGAGCCGGTGTCCAGCCTCGACATCAAACACCAGCTGATCATCATGGACATCGCGCGTGATTTCGCCAGGCGCGGCGGCGGCGTGGTCGCCATCCTGCACGACCTCAATTTGACGGCGATGTATGCCGACCGGATCTTCGTCATGCATCGCGGCAGGCTCGCCGCTACAGGTTCGCCGCAACAGGTGCTCAGCGACGAGCTGATCGAAAAGGTCTTCGATTGCCGGCTGAAGGTCGGCGTGTTGCCGGCCGCAAACATGCCGTTCGTACTGCCGCAATCGGCGGCTTAGGCAATCAGAGAACTCAAGCGGCCGGCGCCCTTTGCACCAGCATGTCGATGCCGAGCAGGTGTCGCACATTCGGGCGCGCCGCCACCAGATCGGCGATCGTGTAGCGCGACAGCACGGCGAAGAAGGCGTTGAGCGCTTCGCGCAATGCCGAATTCAAGGCGCAGCTGTCGACCAGCGGGCATTCGGCGGCGTCGTTCTCGAAGCACTCGGCCATGGCAAAGCTTTCCTCCGTCACCCGCACGACATCGAACAGGCTGATTGATTCGGCCGCACGGCCGAGCCTGACGCCGCCATTCCTGCCGCGCACCGTTTCGATCAGCCCGTGCTCGACCAGCGGCTGCAGAATCTTGAACAGGAAAAGTTCCGATACCGAATAGGCGGCGGCGATCTCGGGGATGCGGCTCAACCGTTCGGTGTTGGCGGCGCAATACATCAGAATGCGCATGGCGTAGTTTGTCTGACGGGTAAGCCGCATCGTGTCCTCACATAGCAGTGGTTGGCGTCAATATGGCCTATAGTTTGGAACAATTCCAGACTGGCGCTGCATAATAGATGAATTCCGGCCTCAAGTTTGCGTGCACGATTGCGCGCGCTGAAACCAGCGGGGCGCTTTCCGGGGCAGGCGGCACTAGATAAGTTCGCATACACGATCAGGAGCGGCCCATCATGTCTCGACCAGCCCCGGCATTTGCATCTGTCGCGTCCGCCCGGTTCGATGCCGATGCCAAGCTTTCGGCGCTCAGGCGCACCAAGTTCGTTGCCGCCGCAGCACTTGCGTTTTGCGTGCTGGTCTTTGCGGTGGCGAAATCGCTCGAGAGCCGGCATGCGTGGCTGGGCTTCGTCGCCGCTTTCGCCGAACCGGCGACGATCGGCGGGCTGGCCGACTGGTATGCGGTGGTGGCGCTGTTTCGGCGGCCGCTTGGCCTGCCGATCCCGCATACGGCCATCATCCCGGAAAACCAGAACCGCATCGCCGACAATCTCGGCCGCTTCATCGAGGTCAATTTCCTGGCGCCGGAACCGGTGCGCGAAAAGCTTGCCGAGGTGGACTTTTCGGCGCTGGTCGCGGACTGGCTGGCCGACCCGAACCGCGCCGCCGATTTGTCGCGTTTCGTTGGCCGGCTGGTGCCGCAGACGCTGGCAGCGGTCGAGCAATCCGGGCTGCGCGGATTCGTCACCAGCCGCATGCTGGAGCAGATCGAGAAGGTACCGCTGGCGCCGCTTGCCGCCGAGCTGCTGTCGGCGCTGACCGACGATCGCCGCCACCAGAAATTATTCGACGAGTTCACCAAGGTGGTCGGCCGCTTCCTGAGCGACGAGCAGGCGCTGGCGACGATGCGCGAGAAGATCCGCGAGGAACTGCCGTCGCTATTCAACCTGTTTCGCGCCGACGCCTATCTGTTGAAGAAGATCGTTGCGTCGGCCGGCTCGCTGCTCGATGAGGTGCGGGCCGATCCGCACCACCCGATGAGAGCCGAATTCGACCTTTTCGTCGAAACCTTCGTCGAGCGGTTGAGGACATCCAAACAATATGCCAGGCGCGCCGAGAAGCTGAAGCGCGATTTCCTTGCCCGGCCAGAGCTCAGCGCGTTGGCCGGCGATATGTGGGACAGCCTGCGGCTGTTCATCGAACAGGACGCCAAGGCGCCGAATTCGATGATCCGCGACCATCTCGCCACCATGTTCGTCGAGGTCGGCCGCCATCTTGCCGACGACGCGCAGATCAGGGCCGACATGAACCAGGGCTTCATCGTGGCGCTGGCCTCCTTCGTCGAAAGCCAGAAAAGCGGCGTGTCGAAGTTCATCGCCGACCAGGTCAAGCGCTGGGACCTCGCGCAACTGACAAGGCTTATAGAAATGAACATCGGCAAGGACCTGCAATATATCCGCTTCAACGGCATGATCATCGGTGGCCTTGCCGGGCTCGTGCTCTACATCGCCGAACGGCTGTTTCTCGTCGGCTGACTCGTCCGAATGGACCGCTGAGCTTCGCTGCACTATCTTCGGTGCAGTGGCGGCGTTCACGGCAACAGGGGGAGAGAACCAGCATGGCAAAACGACCGGAGTCTGAGTCCTTCATCGACATGTTCGGCAAGTTCGGCCGCGACCTGAAGCTGCCGAATGTCGACGTCGAGGCGATCCTCGCCCACCACGCCAGGAACCTGGAGGCGCTGGAGAAGTCGGCCCGGGCGAGTGCCGCCGGAGCGTCGGCGCTGTTGTCAAGGCAACGCGAGATGCTGCAGGACACGCTGCGCGAAATCACCGACATGGCACAAAACTACCGAGCGCCCGGCACTCCGCAGGAAATGATGCAGAAGCAGGCGGCGTTCGCCAGGAAATCCTTCGAGACCGCGCTGAAGAATGCCGGCGAGATGGCCGAACTGGCGAGGGCGTCCGGTAGCGAATCGATCGAAATCCTGCGCAGCCGCATCAAAGAGGCGATGGAGGAGATCCGCGCCGGCCACCATAAGAGGTAAGCTGTTCCCCGGCAGCACGCTTGCCGGCAGCGAAGACCGGCGATTCGCGGCCGAAGATTATGGGCTGGAATCGCACTGGCGAATTGACAGGGGCGGCCGGTCGTGGTCCGGAACAGGCAAGCGATCGGGAAAGCAGGAATGACGCAGATACGGCCGAGGACGCCGCCGACCTTCGAGCAACTCAGGGCGATGGCCGGGCAGGAGTTGGGCGTTTCGGACTGGACGTTGGTCGATCAGCACCGCATCGACCAGTTTGCCGAATGCACTGGCGATCATCAATGGATCCATGTCGATCCCGAACGGGCGAAGCGGCAAAGCCCGTTCCGAACGACGATCGCGCATGGCTATCTGACCCTGTCGATCATCGGCGCGCTGGCGCTCGAGATGGGCATCGTGCCCGAAAACACGCAGGCCGCGTTCAATTACGGTTTCGACAAAGTGCGTTTCGTGGCGCCGGTCAGGGTCGGCTCGCGAATCAGGCTGCGCACCACGCTGTTGTCGATGGAAGACAAAGGTCCGGGGCAGTATTTGATGAAGGCCGCCAATACAGTCGAGATCGAAGGCGAGCAAAAGCCGGCGCTGACCGCCGAGACGCTCGTCATGCTTTATGCACGCCGCAAGCGGGCAGGGGCCTGAGAGCACAGCCTCAGGCCAGCAGGCTTCCGGCAGCGCAATCAACGCGACATCGCCTCTTCAAGCGCCCTGAAAATCCGGTCGTCGCCCGATTGGGCGACGTTGAAGCGCATGTAACGGCTGGCCGAACGGGACAGGCTGAACGCATTGCCGGGCGCAAGCACGACGTTGGCCGACAAAGCGTGACGGGCGACGTCCGCGGCATCTATTCCCTCCGGCAGCCTGCACCATAAAAACATGCCGGCCGGCTGATCTATCCACGGCACGATGCCGATTGCCCTGAGCCGGGTGCCGGTTTCTTCCATGGCGTGCGAGAGCCGCGCGCGCAGCAGATCGACGTGCTTGCGATAGAGGCCGTCCTTCAGCAACGTCAGCACCAGTTCGGATGCAAGTCGCCCGCTGCCAAAGGATGTGGCAATCTTGAGATCGGTCAAACCTTCCATCCAGTCGCGAGGAGCGGCGATGAAGCCGCAGCGCACCGATGCCGACAGCGTCTTGGAAAAGCTTCCGATATGGATGACCCGGCTGAGGCCGTCGAAGGCCGCCAGCCTGGGCGCGGGCGTGTGTTCGAAATCGGCGAAGATATCGTCCTCGATGATCGTCAGCCCCGACTGGTCGGCGAGCTTCAGCACCCGATGGGCAACGACCGGGGACAATATCGCGCCGGTCGGATTATGGAGCGCCGAATTGGTGATGTAGAGGCGCGGCCGGTACTCGTTCAGCGCCTGCGCGAACAGTTCGATGTCCGGCCCCGAGCGCGTGTAGGGGACACTGATCACCTTGGCCCGATGGGCGCGCAACAGGGCATGGAAGTTGAAATAGCACGGATCGTCGACCAACACCGTGTCACCCGGTTCGAGCAGGAACCGGCACAGCAGGTCGATCGCCTGAGTGCCCGATTCCGTCAGCATGATCTGTTCCGGGGACGCTTCGATGCCGTGCTCGGCCATGCGCCGCGCCAACAGATGTCGCAACGCCGGCAACCCGAGCGGCGTGCCGTAATCGGTCAGCGCTGCATCGTCGGCGCGGGCCATCGTCCGCAGCGAGCGACGCAATCCAGCCTCGGGCATCCATGACGCCGGCAACCAGCCGCAACCCGGTTTCAGGACGCCGTCGCCGGCTTCCAGCGATTGGCGTGAGACCCAGAGCGGGTCGACAGCACGGTCAAGCCTGGGGCCGATCTCGGCCAGCGACAGCGGAGCCAGCGGTCCGGCGGCATAGAAGCCCGAGCCTGGCCGCGAGCGGATCATGCCTTCCGCCGCAAGACGTTCATAGGCTTCGACCACGGTGGATTTGGAAACCTGCATGGCCTTGGCGAAAGCCCGGATCGAAGGCAGCCGCATTCCCGGCGTCAGGCTGCGCGAGGCGATCCTGTGCCTGATCGTCGCCATGACGCTTTCGACAAGCGTTCGGCTGCCTTCATCTGTTGTCGTCTGCTCGTCCATCCGTACTGCTCGCTCCACCATGACAGTTTTGTCAAACTGTACCTGATTGTCTCTGGCGGAGCCATACTCTCGGCCCGATAGAGGGCGAAATCAGCGGGGCATCTATGGACAAGGCGGCGAGTAGCTGGGCGGCGAGCAGTTGGGCGGCGAGTGGCTGGGCGGCAAGTGGCTGGGTCAACGGGTTCATCGGCGTGCTGATCTTCAGCGGTTCGCTGCCGGCGACGCGCGTGGCGGTGATGGATTTCGATCCGGTGTTCGTAACGGTCGCCCGTGCGGCTTCGGCGGGCATCCTCGGCCTGGCGCTGCTGCTTCTCTTTCGCCAGAAGCGCCCGGAGCGGCGAGATCTGTTCCCGCTGGCGATCGTGGCGCTTGGCGTCGTGGTCGGCTTTCCCCTGCTGACAGCGCTGGCGCTCAAACACATCACGTCGGCTCACTCGAGCATTTTCGTCGGCCTGTTGCCGTTGGCGACCGCGATCTTCGGCGTGGTTCGAGGCGGCGATCGCCCGAAGCCGGCGTTCTGGCTGTTCTCGTGCCTCGGCAGCGCCCTTGTCGCCGGTTTCGCAGTCACCCAAGGCCTGTCGGTCTCGCCGCTCGGCGACATCCTGATGCTGGCCGCCATCATCGTGTGCGGATTGGGCTATGCCGAAGGAGCGGCGCTGTCGCGCAAACTCGGCGGTTGGCAGGTGATTTCGTGGGCACTGGTGCTGTCGCTGCCCTTCATGCTGGCGCTGACGTTCATCACGATGCCGCCGTCGCTCGAAAGTGCCGGCAGGGGCGCCTGGATTGGCTTGGCCTATGTTTCGCTGTTCAGCATGCTGATCGGTTTCGTGTTCTGGTATCGCGGCCTGGCGCAAGGCGGCATCGCCGCGGTCGGTCAGTTGCAGCTGCTGCAGCCCTTCTTCGGCCTCGGGCTGGCGGCAGCGCTGCTGCATGAGCAGGTCAGTCCCGCCATGATCGCCGTCACCGCAGCCATCGTGCTTTGCGTCGTCGGTGCCAAGAGATATGCGAAATAGGTGCGCCAGCGCACTCTTGACTCGATACAATCGCGTCCAATTGATACCAAGAGCTGCCGACCTGGCGGAACGACGTCTCGAGGTGCCGAGTCGGCCAGAGTGGCACAAAGGCGCGAGGTGGCCTCACGTCGGCGTGGAGGAAAAAGGGACGATTTTGGTGCCTGGGGTCCAGAAGGTAGTCTTGTCCTCCGGCGGCGAGGTGGCCGTCCGGACGGCTGGTGACGCTTCCAAGCCCGCGCTCGTGCTGCTGCACGGCTTTCCCAGCTCTTCGCGGACGTTTCGCGACGTGATCGCGCCGCTCTCCGGCTGCGCCTATGTCGTGGCGCCTGACCTGCCGGGCTTCGGCGCGTCCGATCTGCCGCCCGAGCCATCGTTCGACATGCTGGCCGGCGCGATTGAAGAGCTGCTCTCGCGTCTCAACGTTGGCCGCAGGTTTCTTTATCTGCATGATTTCGGAACCCCGGTAGCGCTTCATCTCGCCATGCGCGCGCCGGAACTCGTCGAAGGCCTCGTTATCCAGAATGCCAATGCCCACCGCTCCGGTTTTGGTCCGCAATGGGCAGACACATTGGACTTCTGGGCTGCGCCGAATGCGGCGAATGAGCAGGCCGCCACCGCCCATCTGACCCTTGAGGGAACCCGCGACCAATACGTCGCCGGGCTGCCAGCCGAGATCGCGGCGCTGGTCGATCCAGGTAATTGGATCGAAGACTGGCGGGTCATGTGCCTGCCGGGACGACTTGATCTGCAGAAGGCGCTCATTGCCGACTACGGCCGATATGTCGACCGGTTCGGGGAGGTGGCTGATTATCTGGCGAAGCATCAGCCCCGAGCGATGCTTCTTTGGGGTCGCCACGATGCCTTCTTCGACATTGCAGAGGTTCAATCGTGGCTTGTGGATCTTCCCCGGATGGAGGCTCACGTCTTCGACGCAGGACATTTCCTCCTGGAGACGCATGCGCTCAAGGCTGCTGAACTGATGCTGGAGTTCGTCGCCGGCGGCTCAGCTAAGCGCGCTGGCCGCGGCGACCAGAAATACTCGCAAGGATCAGCGCCGCCACTACCAGGGCCGTCGCCACCTGGAAAGTGACCTGCATCCCTCGTGCGGCTGCCGCAGGTGCTAATATCTGCTGACCGCTACCTTCGCTTCCGCCAGCCGATGCGAAGGCAAACACCGCGCCCATCACCGACGCACCGGTGATCAGGCCTAGATTGCGCGAGAGATTGAGCAGGCCGGAGACGACGCCGCGCTGGTCGGATGCCACGCCGGTCATCACGGCTGAATTGTTGGAGGTCTGAAACAGGCTGTAGCCGGTGCAGACGATGATGATCGGCACGATGTAGCCGGCAATACCGAATTCCGCCCGCGACAGAGCAAAAGTACCAATAGCGAGATCGAACAGGCCGACGATCGTGATCCGGTGCGCCCCGAAACGATCGACCAGGCGTCCGGCCGGCAGCGCCGCCAATGCGGTAACCAGAGGGCCGGTCGACAGAACCAGCCCGACCATGGCTGCGTCCAGCCCAAGCGTGCGCGACAGATAGAACGGCGCGACCGCCAGCGTCGCCATCATCACGGTGGCGACGATCAGGCTCATGGCGAGGCTTGCGTTCAGCGCCTGGTCGCGGAACCTCGCAGGTTGAATCAAAGGGTTCTCGGCCCTTGTCTGCGCAATCACGAACAGCAGGCCAGCCACGGCGGCGGCAATCAGCAAGCCGGTATTGAGAGAACCAAAACTGCCGCGCCCAAGAGTCATGGCGAGCGCATAGGCGGCCAGCGTCAGCGCGAGCAAAGCCGTGCCTATGCCGTCGAAACCGCGCCGATCTGGCGTCTTTTTTCCGGCCGGCAGGACGCGCCAGGCAAGCGCGAAAGCCAGCGCCCCCAACGGCAGATTGATGAGGAAGATCGCGCGCCAGCCGAGGCCGGCGATCAGCAATCCGCCAAGCGACGGGCCAAGCGTGGTGCCGATCGCCGACATGGCGCCGAGCAGGCCCATGGCGCTGCCGGTTTTTCCCCGGGGAACCGTGTCCGCGACAAAGGCCAGCGTAAGAGCCATCATGACAGCCGCGCCGAGCCCCTGTGCCGCCCGTGCGGCGATCAGCAGCCAGAGCGTCGGGGCAAGCCCGCAAAGCACGGATGCGAAGGTGAACAGGGCAATGCCGCCGAGCAATAGCGGGCGGCGGCCGAAATGTCGGCGAGCCGTCCGGCGCTGACGACCAGGGTGGTGATGGCGAGCAGATAGGCAAGAACGACCCATTGCACGAGCTGGAACGATGCGCCGAACGCCTGCATCAGCGATGGCAGCCCGACGCTGGCGATGCTGGTGGCGAGCGACGACAGCAGCGTTGAAAGCGACAGGCTTGCCAATGCCCATCGGGTCGAGCGTGCGCTCACCGGGGCAACTTCGTCCCAGGTCTTTTCAGCGGTCGATGCCAAGGTGAACTCCTTTGCCGTCAGCCCCAAATCGGAGCTGTCGGAGGCTATTCCCTCGCATGATGTGGCGGAAGGCGCAGTATTTGCATCTTATTCGTGCATGAAACGCCACATTACGGCTGAGCTGTGCTACGGTCCTTCCATGTCGTCGCCCGATCTCAATCTGCTTGTCGCCCTTGATGTGCTGCTGACCGAGGGCAGTGTGGCGCGCGCGGCCGGGCGGCTGCGCCTCAGTCCCTCGGCGATGAGCCGGACGTTGGCGCGGTTGCGCCAGGCGACAGGCGACCCATTGCTGGTTCGGGCCGGCCGTGGTCTGGTTGCGACGCCGCGCGCGCTCGAATTGCAGCAGCAAGTGGGCCGCGTCGTGCAGGATGCGGAAGCGCTGCTGCGTCCGGCCAGGCCCCTCGACCTCTCCGCTCTCGACAAGGTCTTCACGCTGCGCGCCAACGAAAGTTTTGTCGAGGAGTTCGCACCGCGTCTTGTGACCCGTGTCGAAGCGGATGCGCCTGGTGTGCGGCTGCGTTTTGCGCCGAAATCCGACAAGAGCGACATGTCGTTGCGCGACGCGGCGATTGATCTCGAAATCGGGGTTGCCAGTGAAACGAGCCCTGAAATGCGCATTCAGGCGCTGTTTCGCGACCGCTTCATCGGTGTGGTGCGAACGGGACATAAACTGAGCGAGGGCCCGGTGAGCCCGGAACGTTATGCGGCCGGTCGCCACATCAGCGTGTCGCGGCGTGGCCGCGAAAAGGGCCCGATCGACGAGGCCTTGAAACTGCTGGGTCTCCAGCGGACGGTTGCGTGCATGGTTTCCAGCTTCTCGGCCACGCTCGCCATGGCGCGCGCCTCCGATCTGATCGCCAGCGTCCCCGAACGGCACACGCTGGGCGCGCGCGCACGCATGTACAGCTTCCCGTTGCCGGTCGATATCGAGGAGGTCACCATTTCGATGCTCTGGCATCCGCGGCTCGATGTCGATCCGGCGCAGCGCTGGCTAAGAGCCTGCGTGCGGGAGGTCTGCGCGTCGTTTCGTTGATCCAGAGTCGGGGCGTGATCTAGAATCTGGTCACAACGCCGATGCCGATGCCTTCGAAGCCGCCCATCGCCATCAAAGCGGCCGGCGCTTCCTCGAGGCTGATCTTGTTGCCGACCAGGAGTTCGGGTTTGAGCTTGCCGGTGCGGATCATCTCCATCATCGCCTGGTAGCGAAACGCCTGCATGCCGTGGCTGCCGCGGATTTCGAGCTCGAATGCGATCACCTTGTCCATCGGAATCTGCGGCCTGGCATGGTCGCCGAGCATCAGGCCGACCTGCACGTGGCGCCCGCGGCGGCGCAGGTTCGCGATCGAATTGAACGAGGTTGTCGGGTGGCCGAGCGCGTCCATCGACATATGCGCGCCGCCATTGGTGATCTGCTTGACCGCCTTGACCACGTTCGGCGTGTTCGCCGCGTTGATCGTCGCCACCGCGCCGATCTTTTTGGCAAAGTCCAGCTTCTCGTCGGTGAGGTCGATGGCGACGACATTGGCGCCCATGGCGCTGGCGATCATGATCGCCGACAGGCCGACGCCGCCGCAGCCATGCACGGCCACCCATTCGCCGGGAGTCACGCGGCCCTGATCGACGACGGCGCGGAACGAGGTGACGAAGCGGCAGCCGAGGCTGGCGGCGGTGGCGAATTCCATCTCGTCGGGCAAGCGTACGAGATTGGTATCGGCATGGTCGATGGCGACATATTCGGCGAACGACCCCCAGGCGGTGAAGCCGGGCTGGAACTGGTGCTCGCAGACCTGGTGGTTGCCCGACGTGCATTCGAAGCAGCGGCCGCAGCCGACGGCAAACGGCACGGTGACGCGCTCGCCGCCCTTCCAGCGGGTCACCTGGTTGCCTGCGGAGACCACGACGCCGGCCAGTTCGTGGCCCGGCACATGCGGCAGCCGGATGCCGTCGTCGTGGCCCATCCAGCCATGCCAATCGCTGCGGCAGAGGCCAGTCGCCTCCACCTTGATGACGACGCCTTCCGGCGAAGGCGTCGGATCCGGCACCGTCTGAATCGTTGGCGTTTCGCCGAACTTTTCGAAAACGACGGCTTTCATCGGCAGTTCCTCATCACTTCATGCAATTGCGGTCTATTCGGCATCGATCTGGTTCTCCGGCGCGGCCTTCCGGAATGCCGGCAGCGCCGTGCAGGCGGCGTGGATGCGTGCGATCGTCGGGTAGGGCGTCATGTCGACGCCGAAGCGGGCATTGCTGGTGACCTGTGCGACCAGGCAGATGTCGGCCAGCCCCGGCGTGTCGCCATGGCAGAATGTCTTGGTCTCGGGCGAGGAAGCCAGAATCTTTTCAAGCGGCTGGAAGCCTTCGTTGACCCAGTGCCGGAACCAGTTGACGACATCCTGGTCGCCGGCGCCGAACAGCGTGCGCAACGAGGTCAGCACGCGCAGATTGTTCACCGGATGGATGTCGCAGGCGATCATCTGCCCCAGCATTCTGACGCGGGCGCGGCCAGGCGCATCCTTGGGCAGCAGCGGCGGCTCGGGCGTGGTCTCGTCGAGATATTCGATTATCGCCAGCGATTGCGTCAGCAGCGTGCCATCGCCTAGGACCAGCGCCGGCACCAGCCCTTGCGGATTGACCGCGAGGTAGGCGGGATCCAGATGCTCGCCGTGGCGCAAATGATGCGGCACGTACTCGTAGGCCAAGCCCTTCATCTCCAGCGCGATCCGCACCCGGTAAGAGGTCGAGGAACGGTAGTAGTTGTGAAGGACGATATCGCTCATTGTGTCACGGGCTCGGTTGGCCGATGGTCAGTTCGATTTCGCCGATGCCGTCGACGCCGCCGGTGATCTTTTCGCCCGGCCCAACGGCGCCGACCCCGGCTGGCGTGCCGGTGAAGATCAGGTCGCCGGGCCGGAGTTCTACCGCCTCGCTGCAAATCGAGACGATGTCGGGAACCGGCCAGATCAGTTCGGCAAGGTCGCCGTCCTGCCTGATCTCGCCGTCGACCGCGAGCCAGATGCGGCCCTTGTCGGGATGACCGGATTGTTGCGCCGGGACCAGCGGGCCGCAGGGCGCTGAACGGTCGAAGGCTTTCGACCAGTCCCACGGTCGTGCCGCCTTTTTCGCCTCGTCCTGAAGGTCGCGGCGGGTCAGGTCGACGCCGACGCCGTAACCCCAGACATGGTCCAGCGCCCGCTGGCGCGGGATGCGAAAGCCGGCCTTGCCGATCGCGACGACCAGCTCGATTTCGTGGTGCAGGTTTCGGGTCAGCGGTGGGTAGGGGACCGTGGTGCCTGAACCGGCTACCGCGTCGACCACTGCGTCGCCTGGTTTGGTGAAGAAGAAGGGAGGGTCGCGCTCGTCATTGCCGAGCTCGCGGGCATGGGCGGCGTAGTTGCGGCCGACGCAGAAGATCCGGCGCACCGCAAAACGCTCCGGCGAGCCGGCCACGGCCACCGACGGGGTTGCGGGCAGGGGAAGGACGAAGCCGGTCATGCACTGTCTCTGTTCAGTGGATCTGTCCCCGGCACATTCGGCCGATTTGGGCAAACGGGCAAGGCATTGGATGGCGGAACAGCAGGCCTGCCGCACGGTGCCGCGGAAATCGTCGGTCCATTCTGCTTTAGCCAGCCAAGATGGCAATGTACTATTTGGCAATAAGCTGGCCATGGTTGCCGGACTATTCTAGACCAGAACAGACCAGACCGAACCGAAGTGAAGCTAATGACCGCTGTCAACGATCGCGCCCGGTTCCTCATCATCGACGACCATCCGCTGTTTCGCGAGGCGCTGCACAGCGCCGTCCAGATGGCCTATCCGGAGGTCGACACGGTGGAAGCGCGCTCGATTGCCGAGGCGCTCGAGCTTCTGACGGATGCCAAGCCGTTCGACCTCGCACTGCTCGATCTCAGTATGCCCGACGTGCATGGCTTTGACGGGCTGCTGCAGCTCAGGACGCGTTACCCGCGCCTGCCGGTCGTCATCGTCTCCGGCTATGAGGAGCCGAAGATCATTTCCGAGGCGCTGTCCTACGGCGCGGCCGGCTTCATTCCGAAATCGGCACGCAAGAGCGATCTTGCCGCGGCCATCCGCTCGGTGATGGAAGGTGCGATCTATGTTCCCCAGACCTATGAGGGCCGGCCGCCCGACGCCGACAGCACCGACCGCGCCGAGATGGTACAGCGCCTGGCCACGCTGACGCCGCAGCAGCTCAAGGTGCTGCAGATGCTGCGCCAGGGCCTGCTCAACAAACAGATCGCCTACGAGCTGCAGGTCGGCGAGACCACGGTCAAGGCGCATGTCTCGGAAATCCTGCGCAAGCTCAACGTCTACAGCCGCACCCAGGCGGTGATCGAGGTCTCGAAGCTGGACAATGCCGAGCTGTTTCGCGATCCGGCGGGGTTTTGAGAGGGCTCGCTAAAAAGCGCACCGTCACTGGAGTCGACCGCACTCGTGTCACCGCAATCGGACTAGACTAGCGACGGCTCTCACGTTTCCCAACGCCAGCTAAGGAACGGGCCTCTCTCTAGTCAGATCAAACTCGCGGGGCGATTGCTCGGCGGCAGTTAGCCTCTTTCCGGCATCTAGTAAAATGGCCGCTCCGGGTCCAACGTAGAATGCTCTAACTTTACTGAATTGCTTTCTGAACGCCCTGCTAAAAATCTTCATTAGCTCCTGAGCAAGCGGCGCGTCGGAGGCTGTTGCCACGCGGCCATTTATGACAACATCTTCACCCCATCGCCCACCGGGGGAAAGCGTGACTGTGTCCGGGTTGATAAGCTGATCTAACGAATATCGGATACCGAAGACTGTTTTTATCGGCCTCACCTCAATCGGAATGTCGCGGCGAGTGACAAGAAATGATTGACCGCTGGAAGCCGATCCAGTGGCTGATTGCCCAAGACTGGGAATTTGCCTTCCATTGGTAAAAGTTTCAAATTCCATCGTGGGAAACTGACCCATGAGAATGTATTTTATCGGAATTACATGCTCTACAGCTTCCAACATAGGGAGAAGATCATCCTTTAGCGCGAAGAAGTGAACCTGCTTCATATGAATTACCGCCTAGGCACAAGCAATGGCTGGAATACGGTGACCCGTGTGCTGGGAAGATACGACCAGTTCAAGCCAGCAAATGCGCCAGCAGCGCCCTTAGCTGCGCTGGCTTCAGCGGCTTGCGCATCAGCTCGATGCCAGCGGCGCGGGCGGCGTTGGCGACGGTCTCCGAACCGTCGGCGGTGACGATCAGCGCCGGCACGGCGCGGCCGAGATAATCACGGACCTCGGCGATTGTGGTGGTGCCGAGGTCGCCGCCGTCGAGATGCTGGTCGGCTATGACAATGTCTGGCAACCAGTCGGTATCGCCAAGCATGTCGATCGCGTCACCGGTCGAGGTGGCGGGGCGCACCAGGCATTGCCAGCGCTCGAGCAGGGAGGTCATCGCCTGCAGCACCTCGATGTCGTTCTCGACCAGCAGCACCCTTGTGCCGAACAGACCGTACCCGCGCGGCCGCTCCATGTCGACGGTGCCGGCGATTGGATCGGCCGTGTCGCCGATCCCGACCGGAACGTCGATATGGAAAATCGTGCCATGTCCGACCTTCGACGAAAACGTGACGGGATGGCCGAGTGCCGCGGCGATGCGGCGCACGATGGCCAGCCCCAACCCCAGCCCGCCGGCGGCAAGCCCGGCATCCGTCGGGATCACGCCCCGATGGAATTCCTCGAACACCGCCTCGCGCTGGTCGTCGGGGATGCCGCAGCCGGTATCGGCGACGTCGATGCGGATCGTGTCGCCGCGATGCCTGGTGCCGACCAACACGCCGCCCGAGCGGGTATAGCGCAGTGCATTGGACAGGATGTTCTGCAGGATGCGGCGCAGCAAGGTTCGGTCCGAACGAACGAGCGCATCGACCGGCCGGAACTTCAGCGTCAGCCCCTTCATCTCCGCGACCGGCTGAAAATCCGAGCGCAGAGACGAAAACAGCGTCTCCAGGCTGACATCGGTGATGTCGGGCTGCACGACGCCGGCATCGAGCTTGGAAATGTCCAGCAAGGTGCGGAGCAGGTCCTCCATCGTCTCCAGCGATCGCTCGACCTGGCGGACCAGGTTTCTGCCTTCCTCGCTGGTCTGTACTTCGGCAAGCGCCGAGACCGACAGATGCGCGGCGTTCAGCGGCTGCAGCACGTCATGGCTGGCGGCCGCCAGGAACCTGGTCTTGGACAGGTTCGCCAGCTCGGCGTTTTCCTTGGCTGCGTTCAAGTCGATGTTCGACTGCTCCAGCCGGCGCAAGGTCGAATGCAGCTCTTCGGTGCGGCTGCGCACTCGGCTCTCAAGCGAAATGGCAGTCTGGAACAGCGAAAAAGCATTGCCTTGCTGGTCCATGGAGCGCTCGACGCGGCTGATCAGCGCGGCGTTGATCTTCTTCAGCCTTTCCAGGTCGTCGATGTTCCTGAGCGGCATGCCGGATTTCCTACTCCGCCGCTTCGGCCGCATTGCGTTCACCGAAGGCGATGCCGGTGAAGGTCTGGTTCAGATGCATCGAACGGTACTGTTCGCCATAGGTGCCAAAGCCGAGGACGTTGTTGACCTTGTAGAGTTCCGAAATCTCGCGATAGACCTGCCGATTGCGCGCGTCGAGCCGGCGCAGCACGCAGTCGAAACCGAGGATCAGGTCGATGCCGCCAAGCCTTTCGCTGACGTCGCTGAGAGCGGCGCGGGTCGCCTCGACCATGTCCTTAGGCTGGGCGACGGCAAGCACGACACCATCGTCGATGGCGCAGAAGAACGACAGCGAGCCGTCCGCGTGCATCTTCTGGATTGAACGGCAGTAAAATTCGCCGCCGACTTTCACCACCACCGGGTGCGAGGCAAAACTCAGTGGCGTCAGCATCTGCGCGACGACGCCGACCGAGGCGGCATATTCCTCGGCGGCAATGGTGGCGTTGAATTCGCGCACGATGCGGTGGTCGGGATCGGATGCCGTCACCACCAGCTTCTCGTCGGTGGGAACGAAATTGTCGGTCTTGAACACGTGGAAAGGAATTTCCGTGGTGATCAGCACGATGATGGCGCTGTCGGAGGTCACTTTGCCGTTCGAGATCAGCCGCGTTGTCTCGAATTTCAAGTCATCGCCAGCCGACCCGCCGATCAATGGAATATCGTCGAGCCCCCAATGGATGGCGGAGGTCACCGCTTCTTCGGCATAAGACAGGCCGTCGATCAAGCAGAGGGCGAAAGTGGTGTCGGCTCGCTCGTGCCCGAGGCGCTCGCGTAACGAACGCCTCAGCGCCTCGACTTCGCCGGTAATCCCGTCCATGCCCGATGAGGACAGATTTTCGACCATGGTGCTGGCGGCCGAAAACGATGCGGAGGGAAGCAGCATAGCCAGGATCTGGCCTTCCTCCAGCCCCTTGGGCGTTATCTCACCGGCCGTCGAGCAGCCGGCATAGTGGAGCGCCGGCGCGTGGGTCTTCAGCGCTTCCGACAGGGCGACGGCCTCTATGAGGCTCTGCGAGAAAAACAGGAGGGCAAACCCGGCGTCAATGGCCGCTGCTTCCGCTGCCACCGCCCGGGCGAACGCATCCGCATCGGATTCGTCGGTGGTGAGCACCGAAAGGCCGCATGCATAGCGCGTCCGTGACTTGGCCAGCGGCTTCCTCCTCCATTTCCTCCAACGCTCTTTTTTGTGCGCGTCTGGCGCGCCGGCGTCGAGGTCATTGTTGTCTTGAAGCGGTGCTTTGGCAATCAGCCAACATGATGGATTTGAAGTTTCTGCCGTTTGACGGCGTCAGCGCAGCCGCTCACGGACGGAAGCTGTGCGTCCCGTACTTCGGGCGTGTCGTTATCTCGCACTTGCACAAAGTTGTAGTGCACTGCAATATAGCTGAGAATGCGGCCTTGAGCCCGCCTTTCGCAGAGGGGACCGGCATGACGGACATCTCCGCGACGCGTCTTGTCGCGGCCAGGCCTGTCGCCGACACATCGTCAAGGGCGAGGCTTGCCTATCTCGACGGCTGGCGCGGCCTGTCGATCGCGCTGGTGCTGATCGGCCATTTCTTCCCCGTCCCCGGCATCAATCTCGGCGTCCTGGGCGTCGAATTCTTCTTCGTGCTCAGCGGCCGGCTGATGGCCGAGATCCTGTTCGTCGAATACTATCCGCTGAAGAAATTCTTCAAGCGCCGGTTCTCCCGCATCTATCCGGCACTGCTGGTTTTCGTCGTCGTCGCGATGATCGCCTTGTCCGGCACGTTCATCGCCTTCAAGTGGAAGGCGGCGCTGACGGCGCTGACGTTCACCTACAATTACGCCGGAGTTCTCGTTACCCGCGCCGGCGCGCTCGACCATATCTGGTCGCTCTGCGTCGAAGAGCATGCGTATATCATTCTGGCTCTGATCAGCGTCGTCGTCCGGAGACGGTCCCGCGTCATCATGCTGCTCGGCGCTTTGTCGCTGCTGGCCATGGCGAACGGCGCCATCTCCTACTGGGTGCTCGCAATAGGCTACGAGGGCACCTATTGGCGCACTGACGTGCACATCGCCTCGATCCTGCTGTCGGCGGCGTTATGCCTGCTCAAGGCCGACGACAGGCTGCCGGCGCTGCTCAAGGGGCCGCATGTTGCCCTGGCGGCCACAGTCGTGGCTGTGCTCCTTTTCATGGCTGCCGTGCCAACCCCCATTCACTATCTGGTCGCGGTGCCGCTGCTGGCGCTCGCTGTCAATTTGCTCGACTTCAGCAGCCGCTACCTGACCGGGTTTCTGTCGTCCCTGCCAATGACGATGCTGGGCCTATGGTCGTATTCGCTCTATCTTTGGCAGCAGCCCTTTTATCAATTCGTCGACATAAAAGGCAGTTCGCCGTGGTTGATGCTGGCGGCGGCGTTCGCTTGCGCGCTGTGCAGCTACTACATCATCGAAAAGCCGGCCCGCTCCTGGCTGAACCGCAATTGGTAGGGCGAACGGCGCCCGCCGTTTTAGCCGGCGATCCGCCTTGCATAATACCGCACGGCTTTCCTGCCACCGTGGATTACCGCGTCGCCCACTTCCGCAAAGCCGAGTGCGGCATGGAAGGCGTCCGAAGCCGGATTGGGCGGCTCGGCATTGACTTCGCAGGTGACGATCGCCTGGCTGGCGCGTGACGCCTGCTCGAACAGATCCTCATACAGCCGGCGGGCATGGCCGCGCCCGCGCGCTGCGGCGGCGACCACGACGCGATCGACATAGACGAACCGCGGGTAACGATCGCGAAACCACAGGAAGTTCGGGCTATCGTAGCTGGCGTCCTGGTCGAAGGTCATGATGAAGGCTTCGAGCGAACCGATACGGCGCGCGTAAAACGCTTCGCCGAGCAGGAAGGAAAGGCGCTCGGGTTCGAGCCACGACAATTCCGCGGCATGCTCGTTGTTGAGCGCGAGGACGGCGGGCTCATCCTGCGGCGAGACCTGCTCGATCGGCAAATGCGTTTCAATCATGTTTTCTTCTGTCATCCGGCATCATAGCCGGGCGGCGGCGATGGTCGCCGCCACCATCGCCCCGTCGGTCACGGTGTTGCGGTATTCGCGGTCGAGGTCGGTGCCGCCCATGCCGACCCTTGGGTTGCGGTAACGCATGGCACTCGGCACGTCCTTGAGCGCGGCGAAATGCATTTCGCTCAACCCGGTTTTCCTCCGCACCTTGCCGATGTTCTCTGGGTCAAGCCCGCCGCAGCCGAGGATGATAATGCGGTCGCCGGCCTGCGTGACAAGATCGGCGAGCAGGTCAGCGCCCTCGAGCGCCGTGTCGCGCTGGCCGCTGGTCAGCACGCGGCCGACCTTGCAGCGGATCAGTGTCTCCAGCGCCTCTGTCGGGTCGCGGGTCATGTCGAAGGCGCGGTGGCAGGTGACGTTCAAGCTTCCCGCCGCCTTCACCAGTTGGCTCATGCGCTGCTCATCGATCGTTCCGTCGGCATTAAGGCAGCCGATAACGACACCGGCGACGCCGGTGTCGGCAAGGGCGCCGACATCGGCGAGCATCGAACGATACTCGGCTTCGCTATAGAGAAAATCGCCGCCGCGCGGCCGCACGATGACGTGGAACGGGATCGTCGCCAGCTCGAGCGCCGTGCGCACCGTGCCGAAGCTCGGTGTGATGCCGCCTTCGATCAGGCTGGCACAGAGCTCGACACGGTCGGCGCCGGCGGCTTGCGCGGCCAGCAGGCCGTCTATGCCTTCGACGCAGATCTCGATCAGCGGCAGGCGAGGGCGTTCGGTCTCGATCATAGGCGATCCGTCGATGATTTCAGCTGCCCAGCGGTAGCATCGGGCATGGTGCGATGAAAGCCGGAAGTGTTGGCTCAATGTGCTCGCGATCGCGCCTGCCATTCCGCCGCTTGACACATTCATAACTTCAGGGTTATACGTAAACGATAGCTGGTGGGTTATTGGTTCTCGTGGAGAGCGCGTTGGTGAACAGACCAGCCAAACCGCAAACAACGGGTCCGAAGTTATGACTGGAGCAACTACAGTCGAAACCAAATCCATTGTCGTCGAGCGTCTCATACCGCACGCGGCTGAAAAGATATGGCGCGCACTGACCGTGCCGCATCTGGTTGCCGAATGGCTGATGAAGAACGACTTTGCGCCTGTGCAAGGCCATCGCTTCACCTTTCGCGCGACGCCGGTACCGGGCTGGTCGGGCGTGACGAACTGCGAGGTGCTGAAGATCGAGCCGCCGCGCCTACTCGCCTACAGCTGGGGCGACGGCACCGAATCCGACAGCGGTCTGAAGACCGTCGTGACATGGTCGTTGACGCCCGAAGGTACGGCGACCCGGGTGCGCATGGAGCATTCCGGGTTCCGGGCCGAGGACGAGCGCGGGTACATCGGAATGGGAAGCGGCTGGCCGCGCATTCTCGAGCGGCTTGAGCAGGTGACTGCCTCGCAAAGCTGAAGATCCCTGCGCTCGCCGCAACGCGGCGGCCGGCGAACTGACAGAGCCAAGGATGTCGAGACCCCGGATGTTCGGCGTCCTGCCGAAAAGGCCCTTGCCGCCCTGGTCATCCAGATTGCCCTCATCAACGCATTCAACCGGCTCAACGCAACTACCAGGCAGATGATCGGCGCCTGGGGCTGAACGGGGCCGGGTTCTCGAAAGGTCACATCAGATACGCAGCTTGTGAGCGTTCGCGCGCACGAAGTCGATGAAGGCCCGCAGCTTCGGCGGTACGAGGCGGCGGCTGGGATAATAGAGGTGGAGCGGCTCGTAAGCGGGACAGAAAGGCTCCAGCACCTTGACCAGCGCGCCTGAGGCAAGAAGCGGCGCGGCGAGGCCCTCGACCGCGAAGGCGAGGCCAAGCCCCTGCTCGGCGGCGGTAATGCACAGCAGAAGCGTGTTCGCGACCAGACATGCGTCCGGCGTGAATGCGACTTCGCGTCCCTCCACGATGAACTCCCATGGCGAAATCGCGCGGGTGAGGGCGAATGCAATGCAGCGATGGGCGGCGAGGTCGGCCGGCCGCTTCGGCGTACCATTGCGCGCCAGATAGTCCGGGCTGCCCACCACGACCATCTGCAAGGGCCCGCCCAGACGCGCGCCGATCATGTCTTTGTCGAGAAGCTCGCCGATGCGCAGACCGGCGTCGAAGCCCTCGGCGGCGATGTCTACGAAGCTGTCGTCGAAAATCAGACTAAGCCGCACTTCGGGATAAGCATCCATGAACGGCCGCATCAGCGGCTCGATCAGCAGCGGGGCGGCGATCCACGGCAGACTGAGGCGCAACGTGCCGGCTGGGCGGTCGCGAGCCTCGCGCAGCGCCGCACCAGCCGCCCGGATATCTTCGGCTGCCGGGCGCACATGGTCGAGGTACTGGGCGCCAGCTTCGGTCAAGCCGACGCTACGGGTCGTCCGGTTGAGCAACCGCACCCCCAAGCGCTCCTCGAGCCCCTTGACCGCCTCGCTCAACGAGGCCGGAGCGACGCCGAGCTCGGCGGCGGCGCGGGTGAAGCTTTTGGCCTCCGCAACTTTTACGAAAGCGACGATGCCGCTGAACTGGTCGAGGCGCATTGTAAGGATTTTCCAAATAGCCCTGTCGAATTCTACTGGTTTTTCCGGTGAACAAAAGGCGTCATGTTGAGTCCGACGAACGGGCCTCGGTGTTGGGAACGGCTCGAACAGGGAAGGAAACAGGACCGATGACCAGGCTTGCTTCGCTCGCCGCCGCCGCTCTTCTGGCGGTGTCTGCCGCCCCGGCGAATGGCGGCCCGCTGGAAGACAGCAACATCCAACTCGTCAAGGACTACTACGCCGCTTATGCGACCGGGAATCCCGAGGCCGTCCGGCCCTTCCTCGCACCCGACATCGTGTGGCGCATTCCCGGCCATCATCCGCTTGCCGGCGACAAGCGCGGGCCGGACGAGGTGGTCGCCTTCTTCCGCGGCTTGGCCGACGGCAAATTCAAGGCCGAGCCGATCTTCTTCCAGGCGCAAGGCGACCTTGTCGTCGATGTCCATCGCGGCTGGTCGAATGTCGGCTCGGGTCC
The DNA here is from genome assembly GCF_040322515.1 of Mesorhizobium sp. M0136. NCBI lineage: Bacteria > Pseudomonadati > Pseudomonadota > Alphaproteobacteria > Hyphomicrobiales > Phyllobacteriaceae > Mesorhizobium > Mesorhizobium sp. M0136. Next base: position 79,064 of record NZ_JAMYTP010000007.1, on the reverse strand, counting down.
CGAGATCGACCAGCTCTACGCCCTGATGTTCCGCATCAAGGACGGCAAGATCACCGAGGCACAGAATTTTTTGACCGACATGTACCAGTCGGACGCCTTCTACTGGGCGCATTACCTGCTGAAGCCACTGCCCGGCCGACTTGCTGGCGAGCGCTGAGACGGCGGTCTTTTTCGCAACGCGCCGCGGTTCTCACTCCAAGCCAAAGGAGACTTGCAATGCTTAAAACCCTGACACTTGCTGCAGCAACCGCCGTGACGCTAGCCGCCTCCAATGCCGCCGCCGCACCGCGCGTCGAGCGCGTCACATTCTCCTCGCACGGTGAGCAGATCGTCGGCGAGCTCTATCTGCCGGAGGATTTGGAGGCGGCAAAACCTCGGCCCGCGGTGGTCGTGACCGGCGCCTGGATGACGGTGAAGGAACAGATGCCGGCCCGCTACGCCCGCGAGATGGCGGATCGCGGGTTCGTCGCCCTGACCTTCGATTTTCGCGGTTGGGGAGAAAGCGGCGGCCTACGCCGCCAGTACGAGGATCCTAAGGCCAAGATCGCCGACATCGAAGCGGCGGTCGCCTATCTCGCGACCCGGCCCGAGACCGATCAGGACCGCATCGGCGGGCTCGGCATTTGCGCCAGTTCCGGCTATATGGTCACCGCAGCGGCCGAAAACGCCGCGATCAAATCGGTCGCCCTCGTTGCGCCCTGGTTGCAGGATGCCGAAGTGGTGGAGCAGGCCTACGGCGGCAGGCACGGCGTCGCCAGGCTTGAGGCCGCGAGCGATGCGGCCGAGGCCGCGTATCGCCGCACCGGCAAACAGGCGTTCCTGCCGGCTGCGAGCCTGTCCGACAAGCGCGCGATCATGTTTAAGGTGCCTTATTACACCGAACCCGATCGCGGCATGATCCCGGCCTGGCGTAACGAGGCCGATCCGGCCTTCTGGCGCGGCTGGCTGAGGTTCGACGCCATCCAGGCTGCCCCGCGCCTGCACCAGCCCTTTCTGATGGTGCATAGCGAGGCGGCTGCCATTCCGCAGGGTGGGCACAAGTTCTACGCGCGGCTGACCAGTTCCAGGCAGGAGCTGTGGCTCGACAACGTCACCCAGTTCGATTTCTACGATCGCGCCGCGCCGGTGAAGGCGGCGAGCGATGCCGCCGCCGCGCACTTCCGCGCGACGCTCGGCAGTGCAGGGGAGGCGGGACAATGAGCTTCGTCACCCGCCGGCATGTCCTGGCCTCGGCGGTTTCCGCTGCGATGGTTTCCGCCGTCTCGGCGCCCGCCTCGAGCGCCCCGGGAGATGCGCTGACGGTCAAAGACAGGATCACAATCGCCGAGGCAGTGGCCGGGATCGGCCTCTATGCCGACCTGCGTGAATGGAACCGGGTCAGATCCTATCTCGCGCCCCGTGTCACGACCGACTATACCAGCCTCTTCGGCGGCGAGGTCACGACCAGCGGCCGCGACGCGCTGATCGGCGCAGTGGCAAGCACTGCTGCCGGGTTTCGACGCCACCCAGCACCTCATCACCAACATCATTGTCGAAGGCGCGGGCAATGATGCCATGGCACGCAGCCATGTCCGCGCAGCCCACTGGATCGACGGGCGGTTCTGGACGGTCGGTGGCAGCTATCTCCACCGGCTGGTGCGGACGCCGGAAGGCTGGCGCGTCAAGGCAATCTCCATCCGCCGCTTGTACGAAGAGGGGAATCGCGCCGTTCTGGCCGCTGCGGCCGACCGGGTAAAGGCGGAGGCCAAATGAGTGTTCGGGTTTGCGCATGCCCAGTCACGCGGCGAGGTTGCTCGGAGCATCGGCAACGTGAATATTGATCGAAATGTCGGGGCAGGCTTGGCGCATGCGGCATTAGTGGCGCCACCGCGGAGACAGGACATGACCCTTTCATTGCAAGAGGTTTCGGATCGGCTTGAGACTGTAGCGGGTTCTGAAGTTAATCCGCCGAGTTAATCCGCCGACGCGAGCCGTCGGCAGATCACGGTTGTTCCAGACCGCTCAGGCGGTCTTGCTCTTCCTCTGGCTCAAAGCGCCTAGCAGCGCCTCAGCTGCCTCGCTCGATGATGCTGGGTTCTGACCCGTGATAAGCTGACCATCGACGACTGTGTGGACGCCCCAGTCCTTGACCTTGGAGAAAACCGCGCCGAGGCTGATCAGTTCGTCCTCGACCAAGAACGGCACGACATTCGTGAGACCTACGGTCTCCTCCTCGCTATTGGTGAAGCCGGTGACGTAGCGTCCCTGCACAAACGGCGTGCCGTCGGGACTGGTCACGCGATGCAGAACGCCCGGTGCGTGGCAAACGAGGGCGATCGGCTTGCCGGCCGCGATGAAGGATCCGATCAGCTTGATCGAATTCGGATCTTCGGCCAAATCCCACAGCGGGCCGTGGCCGCCGGGGTAGAAGACCGTGTCGAAGTCCTTCTGGTCGACACTGTCCAGGCGCACGGTTTCTGCGAGCTGCGCCTTGGCAACATCGTCAGCACTGAAGCGCCGTGTAAGGTCGGTCTGGAACATAGGCTCGTCGCTTTTCGGATCGAGAGGCGGCTGGCCGCCCTTCGGCGAGGCGAGGGTGATCTCGGCGCCGGCGTCCTTGAAGACGTAGTAGGGGGCTGCCAGTTCCTCGAGCCAGAAGCCGGTTTTCTTGCCGGTGTTACCGAGAGTGTCGTGGGAGGTGAGTACCATCAGGACTTTCATTGTCAGATCCTTTTCTCAGGTGATGCCGCGCCAATGAGGCGTCGTAGTTGGTTGATTTGGAGCTCAATCGGCCGCGTCGGCTTGTCGATGCACGGATAATGGCACCTGCCCATGTATTTTAGAAATTTATTTCATTTATTTTATATATTCATGTCAGATTATATCTCGATGAGATACGATCTGAACCTGCTCCCGGTTTTCCTCGCCCTGATGGAAGAGCGGAGCGTGACACGGGCAGCAGCGCGACTGGGCATCACCCAGCCGGCGCTGTCCAATTCGTTGAACCGCCTGCGCGACACCCTCCGGGATCCGCTATTCATCCGGGAAAGGTATGGCATTAAGCCGACGCAATTGGCTGAGGAGATCGCTCCGACGATCGATGCAGCGCTGGCGCAACTGGACGATCTCATTTTGAACCAGCAGGAATTTCAGCCAGCAAAGGCCGAACGGCTGTTCACGCTTGCCCCCAACAGTTACGTGGAGCTTGTGTTGATGCCGGCCCTCGTCGCGAGGACGCGTGAGCTGGCGCCTGGTATCAAGCTCCGCATGACAGCATTTGGCAACGATCTCGCCGAGACCGGCGTCATTTCCGGTACCACGGCCATGGTGATTGGCCGGATCGTCGATCCGCCGGGCAATCTTGTCGTCCAGCATCTTATGGACGATGGGCTCGCCTGCGCGGTGCGCAAGGATCATCCCGACGTTCGAGACCATATTTCCCGAGAACAGTATGAAAGGCTCAAGCACGTGAATGTGCTCCCGCCGGGCCGGCTGCGGGCGGGCCTCTTCCAGGCATTGGAGCAACAAAACCTCAAGCGAGAGATTGCCCTTTCTGTCACGCACTTCCTGGCCGTGCCAGAGATGCTTGCCGTCACGGATTACTGCGCAACGCTGCCGAGACTGATCTGCCGCAGCCTTGAGAGGGATCCGCGCCTGAAGATACTACCGCCGCCCGTCGACCTCGGCACTTTTCCGGTGCAGATGGCTTGGCACATTCGCTACCGCCACGACCCAGCCCACAGGTGGTTGCGTTCGATGATCGGCGAATTGGCAAAAGAAATGACGTCGAAGACCTAAGACGGCTTTCTTGTATCCGCGTTGATGTCCGCAAAGGCCAAACCGGGCCATTCATCGTGCCGTATGCCGAGCACCAGATCCGGACTTGCCCGAGCTATCAGCAAGCGGCAGCTAGGGTCGCACCATGCCGCCAACTAAGTGCTGTCCGTCACGACCGACTACACTAGCCTCTACGGCGGCGAAGCGGGGACCAGCGACCGCGACGCGCTGATCGCGCAGTGGCAAGCACTGCTGCCGGGTTTTGACGCCACCCAGCACCTTATCACCAACATCATTGTCGAAGGCGCGGGCAATGATGCCATGGCGCGCAGTCACGTCCGCGCAACCCACTGGATCGGCGGGCGGTTCTGGGCGGTCGGCGGCAGCTATCTCCACCGGCTGGTGCGGACGCCGGAAGGTTGGCGCGTCAAGGCAATCTCCATCCGCCACTTGTACGAAGAGGGGGATCGCGCCGTGCTGGCCGCTGCGGCCGACCGGGTAAAGGCGGAGGCCAAATGAGTGTTCGGGTTTGCGCATGCCCAGTCGCGCGGCGAGGTTGCTCGAAGCATCGGCAACGTGAATATTGGTCGAAAATGTCGGGGCAGGCTTGGCGCATGCGGCATTTGTGCCGCCAACCGCGGACACGAGACATGACCCTTTCATTGCAAGAGGTTTCGGATCGGCTTGAGATCGAACAGCTGCTTGTTCGCTATTGCTACGCTGTGGACGATCGCGACTGGGACGCCTATCGCAAAATATTCACACTCGATGCCGTGCTTGACGACACTGTAACAGGTGGAATCAGGAGCGGTGTGGATGAGCATGTCGCTTACATGAAAGGCGCCCTTTCGAAGATATTGATCTCGCAGCACGCCATTTCGACAATCCTTCTGGATCTCCGAGGGGATGAGGCCAGCGCGCGCGTGCATTGTTCATGCCCGATGGTGGTCGACCTCGGCGAAGGCAAAAGGCAGGTCTTCTTCCAAGGGCTCTGGTATCGCGACCGCGTCGTACGCACGTCCGAGGGCTGGCGCATAAGTGAACTTGTCGAGGAAGGCTATTGGAATCACAATTTGCCGGAGGGGTTCGCGTTCTGACGTCGGTTACGCGCTGTGCTGGATCCGCCCCGGACGCCATTTTCAGACGTGGCAGCTAATGGCGCAACACGGTGTTCTTGGTGCCTTCTTCGACCTGGTCGATGACCAGCAGCTTGACCGGATCGGCGCCGACATTGGTCGCCTGATGCCATTGCCCGATCATCTCGATGATGAAATCACCTGTTTGATAGGTGTTGCTCTTGCCGGTCTCGACGTTGGTGACCTGAAGCGTGCCAGCCTCGACATAGGCATAGCGCGGAAACGGATGCTTGTGGACCGGCAAGGTCGCGCCCGGCGCGATCTGATAGGCCGAGACCAGGACCTGGACGTTCTTCTGGGGCAGCGTGATCGGCTGGCCGGACGCGGTCTCGGTGCGAGAGGCAAGCGGGGTCACGACAACCGGCGTCCCGCTGGCATCCAGCGCCTGGGCGCTGTTTGCAAACAGTGCAGCCGTGAGCAACAGCGTCGGTGCCAAGATTTTTCGCATGATTCCCCCCGAACTGCGTCAGCATTGCGCAGCAAGCTTTGAGGCGCAAGGTTGTCTGTTCAGGAGCGCCTTATCCCGCTCTTCTGAACATGCCCGGCGTCATACCTTGCATGGCCCGGAATGTACGGGAAAAATGGCTCTGGTCGGCGAAACCCGCCGTAATAGCTGCGTCGGCGAGGCCAAATCCCTGTTCGATCAGCGCGCTCGCCCGGCGCAATCGCCGGTCGCGGATATAGGCCGCCGGCGTCAGGCCAATTGCCTTGTTGAAATCGCGGATGACCTGGAACCGGGTCACGCCAGCCGCGCCGGCAAGCCGCTTGAGGTCGAGCTGCGAGCCAAGCTCGCTTTCGACAAGATCGCGGTAGAGCGAAAATCTTCGCTGCGATCCGGAGCTTTCGATCTCTTCGGCCTGTCCGCTCGAGTCGCCATGCCGAACGATCAGTTGTCTAAGCGCCACGAGCAGGGACGTCTCGGCCGTCATTGTGTCCGGGGATGTCGAGCCGTGGTGCGCTGCCGTCAATGCTGCGGCGAGACTGCTGTCTTCGATCGTCGCGCGCGAAAACACTGGAGCGCCGTCGCGGCCGAGTTCGCGGGTAAGCGCGGTCATCATCGGCACCGAAGGATAAAATGTCCGGTAGGCCCAGCCTTCATCCGCCCCGCGTTCGCCGTCATGCCACTCTTCAGGATTGACGACGGCAATGGCGCCCGCCGGAGCGAGAACACTTTGACGGCCGATGCGAATGCGCTCGCAGCCGGCGGTGATCAGGGCGATCACATAGGTCGGGTGCGTGTGCAGGTCGTAGCGGTGCCGGGTGAAGCGCGCCTCGAACAGGCCCAGGTCGGGGAAGCACGGATGGCGCCAGTATTTCCCGGTCTCTGCCGCTTCGATTGTCTTTGCCATGGTCAATCCGGTTCAAGACGCTTTTCGTCGGGTCTTCTATGGCTGGCGGGATCAAACCGCGCCGCCTTGCCGGCGTGAAAGGAGGCATCATGCTGCATAATGACCCCATCGCCGCGCTGACACCAGAGGTCATAGGCTGGCGGCACCATATCCATGCCAATCCGGAGCTCGGATTTAATGAATACGAAACGGCGCGTTTCGTTGCAGAGAAGCTGCGCTCCTTCGGCGTCGACGAGGTGCATGAAGGGATCGGCGGCACCGGCATCGTCGGTGTCCTGCGCAGCGGTGGCGGCGCACGCGCCATCGGCCTTCGCGCCGAGCTCGACGCGCTTCCGGTGCTGGAGAAAACCGGCTTGGCCTATGCCTCCAGGAAAGAAGGAGTAATGCACGCCTGCGGCCATGACGGCCACACCGCGATGCTGCTCGGCGCCGCCAAATTGCTTAGCGATTGCCGTGCCTTCGACGGCACCGTCACTTTCATCTTTCAGCCGGCCGAGGAAAACGAGGGCGGCAGCATGCGCATGATCGAGGACGGCCTGTTCAAGCGCTTTCCGGTCGAGGCGGTCTACGCGGTCCACAACTGGCCGGGCATCAGGCTGGGGACGATCGCCGCCCGCGCTGGTGCCCAAATGGCGGCCGTCGATAATTTCGAACTGACCTTCGAGGGTCTTGGCGCGCATGCCGCGATGCCGCAGCTCGGCGATGACCCGATCCTGGCCGCCGGCGCCTTCGTGCAAGCCGTCCAGCGCATCGTCGGCCGCTCGGTCGACCCGCAAAGCGCGCTTGTCGTCAGCCTCACGCAGATCCATGGCGGCAATGTCGGCAACATCGTGCCGGGCAAGGTCTGGCTGCAAGGCACCTGCCGCTTCTTCGAGCCCGAACTTTCCGATCACTGCGAGAGGCTGATCGGCGAGATCGCACAAGGCATTGCCGCCGCGCATTCGCTCAACGCCAGGCTCGACTACCGGAAGGGCTATCCGCCGCTGATCAACACGGCGGACGCGACGACCCGCGCCGTCGAGGCGGCGGCATCCGTCGTCGGCCGGGAGAATGTGTTGACCGAGTTCAGCCCCAGTCTCGGCTGCGAGGATTTCGCTTTCATGATCCGCGACGCCGGCGGCTGTTATGCGTGGATCGGTGCCGGGGAGGTCGGCCCGGGCGAAGGCCTACATGGCGACCGCTACGTTTTCAACGACGAGATCGTGCCGACGGTGATGCGCTATTACGTCAACCTCGTCGAGCAGACGCTTCCGCGGGCCGGTCCTTCTACAGCAGTTTTTCCGGCGTGATCGGCAACTCCCGGATCCGCTTGCCTGTGGCGTCGAAGACGGCATTGGCCACCGCAGCGGCAACGCCTGTGGCGCCGAGCTCGCCGATGCCCTTGCCGCCGATCGGGCTGGCATGCTCGTCCATCTCGTCGACAAAGTGGATTATGATGTCGCCGGGAATGTCGGCATTGACCGGAATGGCGACCCCGGAAAGGTTCTTCGACAGGAACCGCCCAAGCACTGGTTCGTGCCTGCTCTGCTCCATCGCCGCCATGCCCCAGCCCCAGATGATGCCGCCCGTCATCTGGCTGCGTGCGGTGCGGGGATTGACGATGCGGCCGGCGCTGTAGCTGCCGACGGCGCGACGAAGCCTGAGCAGGCCGAGCCCCGGATCGACGCCGACCTCCATGAAAATCGCGCCGAAAGTGCGCATGGCGAGGCCTTTGCCATGCTGCGCCGGATCGAACGAGCCGGAGCCGATGATCTCGCCGATGTCGGTATGGCTCATAACGTCGGCGATCGTCTGACCGCCGGCAGCGCCTTTGCGCCGAATCTTGCCGTCCTGCATCTCCACCTCGTCCGGCAGCAGATTGGCAAGACGGGCAAGCTGCGAACGCGCATCTTCGGCGGCGGCAAGCACCGCCGCGCCCACCCCCATGGTCGATGACGAGCCATAGGTCGGTCCCGCCTCCGGCAGCTCTGTATCGCCCATTTCCAACTCGATCTTCTCCATCGGCAGGCCCAGCACATCGGCCGCGATCTGCGGAAAGATGGTGAGTGTTCCGGTCCCTATGTCCTGGGTGCCGGTGCGGATGAGCACTCTGCCGTCCCTGTGCAGCCTGACCTCGGCTGCAGGCGTCGGGTGGCGGAAACAGCCCATGCTGCAGGTTGCCATGCCGTAGCCGATCAGCCAATCGCCATCGCGTTGCGGCTTGCGCGGGCGCTCGCGCCAGCCGAACAGCCGGGCGCCTTCCTCATAAGCCTCGCGCAGCTTCTTCGATGACCAGGGCTGGCCGGTGGCCGGATCCGTGTCCGCATGGTTGATCAGACGCAGGTCGAGCGGATCGATGCCGAGGCGGTGTGCGAGCTCGTCCATCGCGCTTTCGAGGGCCCAGGTGCCGGGACCCTCGACCGGCGCGCGCAGCGCCGTCGGCATGGCGACGTTCGCGCGCTCGACGCGCTGGCTGAGACGCATGGCCGGCGTGGCGTAGAGACCCTTCGAGGCTTCGGTGGCGAACTCGACGAAATCGTCGCTCACGGTGGTCAGGTTGACCACGTCCTGTTGCACGGCGGTCAGCTTGCCCGACCTGTCCGCAGCCAGCACGATCTTCTGTGCCATGCGCGGCTGGTAGCCGAGGCAGGAATAGGCATTGGCGCGGCTGAGCGCCAGCCTGACCGGGCGCTGCATGATGCGCGCCGCGGCGGCGGCCAGCACCTGATGCGGCCAGATCCAACCCTTGCCGCCGAAGCCGCCGCCGGTATGGCGGGAAATCACGCGGACCTTTCCGGCGGGGACATTCAAACGGGCGGCAAGCACCTGGCGGACACCATAGACGTGCTGCGTGGCGTCGTGCAGCGTCAGCTCTCCGTCGTTCCACTCAGCGAGCGTCGCCGAGGGCTCCATGGCGTTGTGGTGGCGCGACGGCTGCAGGTAGACGGCTTCGACCATGGCGGCTGCGTCGCTAAGCCCGCGGTCGACGTCGCCCTTGGTAAATGTCGGCTCCAGGAACAGGAAGCCGCTCTCCCTCGGCACGACCGCAGCCTTGTCGATGGCGGTCCACTCCGGCGGTGCCGGCAATTCCGGCTCGGCGAACTCGAAGCGCAATGCGACGTGGCGGGCACCGGCCTCCGCCGCCTCCAGCGTCTCGCCCAGCACAATGGCAAGCGGCTGACCCTCGTGACGTATCTCGTCGCCCTGCATGGGCATGAAGCTCTGCGCTGCCGGTGGGCCTTCGGCCTGCTGCATCTGCGTATCGGGCTCGGCCCTCGGCGATGCGAACCGACCGAATTTTGGCATGTCCTCATGCGTGAGCACACGCACGACGCCCTTCTCGGCGAGCGCGTCGTCGACCATGATCGACGTCACGCGGCCGGCCGGAACGGGCGCGGTCACGAGTACCGCATAGAGCAGGTCGGGGGCGAAATAGTCGGCCGCATAGCGGGCGCGGCCGGTGACCTTGACGCCGCCGTCAGGGCGGGCAACAGGCTGGCTGATCATCATGACGACATCCTCGCTGCTCTTTCGATCGCCCGCAAAGCGGCGGTCTTGGCCAGTTCGATCTTGTAGGCGTTCTGCGACAAGGGACGCGCTTGGGCGAAGGATTGCTCGATAGCGGTGCTCAAAGCCTCGCGATCGCCGATTTCGGCACCGGCGAGCTGCTCCTCGGCGGTGCTCAGCCGCCACGGTCGCAGCGCCACGGACCCCAGCGCCAGGGCCGCCCGACGGATGGTTTGGCCGTCCATCTCCAGCACAGCGGCGGCAGAGACGATGGCGTATTCGTAGGATTCGCGCTCGCGCACCTTGAGGTAGGCCGATCGCGGCGCCGGCGCCGGCAGCTCGATTGCCGTGATCAGTTCGCCTTGCTGCAACACATTGTCTGCCTCGGGGCGCGTGTCGGGAAGCAGGTGGAATTCCGCTGCCGGAATGCGCCGGCCGCCGCTGCGGTGCGCGGTGACGATGACCGCATCAAGTGCTGCCAGCGCCACGGCCGGGTCGGATGGCTGGGTGGCGACGCAATGCTCGGTCCAGCCGAATATCGCGTGATTGTCGTTGATGCCATGCAATGCCGAGCAGCCGGAGCCGAGCTGACGCTTGTTGCATGGCAACTGCTCTTCGGCACGGAAATAGGCACAGCGCGTCTTCTGCAGAAGATTGCCGCCTATCGTTGCCAGGTTTCTCAGCTGCGGCGATGCGGCGTTGAGGATCGCCTGGCTCAACACCGGATAGTTGCGCACGACCAACGCATGCAGCGCGACATCGTTGAGATGCATCAGCGCGCCGATCGTCAAGCCGCCGCCGGGCAGTGGTTCGACCTGATCCAGCCCGTCGAGGCGGGAGATGTCGATGATCCGGGTCGGCTCGGCAATGCCAAGGCGCAGCCAGTTGAGCAATTCGGTGCCGCCGGCGAGAAAGGCGCTGTCCGGCGCGGCACCGGCTGCGATCGTGTCGCCCAGGCTGTCGGCGCGTGCATAGACGAATGGGGTCATTGGCTCGCCCTCCCGGCCGCTGCGCGCACCGCCTCGACGATTTGCGGATAGGCCGAGCAGCGGCACAGATTCCCGCTCATCCATTCGCGGATCTCGGCATCGGAGCCGGTATGTCCCTCCTCGATCAGCGCCGCCGCCGACATCACCTGGCCGGGCGTGCAGAATCCGCACTGAAAACCATCATGATCGATGAACGCCTGCTGCACGGGATGAAGCGCATCGCCGTCCGCCAGCCCTTCGATCGTGGTAACCTCGCGTCCCTCGCAGGACACGGCAAGTATCATGCAGGCATTCACACGCCGCCCGTCGAGGTGCACGGTGCAGGCGCCGCACTCGCCGAAATTGCATCCCTTTTTCGTTCCGGTCAGATGAAGCCGCTCGCGCAGCAGGTCGAGCAGCGTGACGCGGGGATCGAGATCGGAAAGGCTGTGATCCTCTCCGTTCACCCGCAACCTCAATAGGTGCCGATCGTGGAAGTTCATGTGGGGTACCTCGAAGCACATGCCGTACTCGCCGCAAGGACTTGTCCAGCAAGCAGCCACCCACCTGTCGAGGCGAAATAGGGCGGTCGATTCCGGGGAAAAGGCGCTGCCGGTCAGGCAAGGCTAAAAAACGCGCATCCGAGATTTGCGGCGGAAAGGCCCTGAATGCCGCCCCAAAAAGTGCACTGTCACCGTAATTCGGGTGTGAAGTAACGGTGAAAGATTTATGGAGTAACGCATCAGTTTGGTTAGCCAGTTTCCTGGGAGTCATTTGCCGATATAGGCGGCCAGCTCGTCAGGTGTCCCCATGGGAAAGGCGCGTTTCAGATGGTCGAGGAATGCGGAGACGCGCGCGCTCAGCAGCCGCCGAGAGGGATAGAGTGTCCACAGGGCGATGTCGGGTCCCTCGACATCCCCCCAAAGTACCAGCGTTCCGTCCGCCAGATCATGGCTCACTAGCGACACTGGAAGGCGTCCCGCGCCGACGCCCGCTCGCACTGCATCCCGGACCATGATGAGCGACGACAACGCAAGGACGGGCTCGATCGCGATTGTTAACCGGCCAGTGGGCGTCTTCACCTCCCAAGCCCCGCGATCTGTCGAACGCATGACGGCCGGGGTCGCCAGGCCTTCGGCCGGCAGGGCGAGGTCAGGACTTGCCACGACCACCAGCCGATCACGCAGAAAGGCTCGCCCAACGAGGCTCTCATCCGGATCCGGATTGACCCGGATCACCAGGTCAAATCCCTCTTCGATCATGTCGACGACGCGGTCTTCGGTCGTGACCTCGAGCCTGACCTCTGGGTATTTCAGGGCGAAGCCGGCGGCGATCTTCCCCATCGCGGTCTGTGCGAACAGCAATGGGGCGCTGATCCGCAACCGGCCGCGCGGCCTTTCGCCGCCTGAGGCGATCGCCGCCGTCGTCTCTTCGAGCTCGGAAAGCAACCGGCCCGCGCGCTCGAAAAGCGCGCGTCCTTCTTCCGTCAGCTTTAACGCGCGCGCGCCACGCTCAAACAGCCGTAGATCCAGACTCGCCTCCAGTTCCGCCACGCGTCGGGACAAGGTGGCCTTCGGGCGCCCGGCAGCGCGGGCGGCCTTACCGAAGCCCCCGTGGCGGGCGACCAGATTGAAATCAGCAAGGGCAAGTAGATCCATGTGTTCCACCTGTGGGACGGCGTGTTCAGATATAATGCCTACCGACACAAATGTGGATCACTAATTTTCTGGGACGCCATCCGGCTCAACTCAGGAGTAATCCCATGACCATTCTCGTTACCGGCGCGACCGGCAATGTCGGCCGCAACGTAGTCGAACAGCTCGTGAAGCGTGGCGCCGATGTGCGCGCTTTGGTTCGCGATCCCTCGAAGGCCAATTTCCCCACTGGCGTAGATGTCGTGCAGGGCGACCTGCTCGATGTCGATTCCCTGCGCAAGGCGTTCTCCGGCGTCTCCACCCTTTTCCTGCTGAACGCGGTGGTGGCCGACGAATACACCCAGGCGCTGGTAGCGCTGGCCGTTGCCCGTGAGGCCGGCATCGAGCGGATCGTCTATCTGTCGGTGATCCACAGCGACATCTACGTCAATGTGCCGCATTTCGCGGGTAAGTTCGGCGTCGAGCGGATGATCGAACAGATGGAGCTCAACGCCACCATCCTGCGGCCCGCCTACTTCATGGACAACGACATCACGATCAAGGACGTGGTGATCGGCTACGGCATCTATCCGATGCCGATCGGAGCCAAGGGCATCGCCATGATCGACGCGCGGGACCTGGGCGAGATCGCCGCGATCGAACTCCTCCGCCGTGAGCAGGCCGCCGCGCCGCTCCCGCTCAATCGCATCAACCTGGTCGGCCCCGACACGCTGACTGGCACGGACGTCGCAGCGATCTGGACGGACGTCCTCGGTCGACATATCGCGTATCCCGGCGACGACACCGCCGGCTTCGAGCAGAACCTGCGGCAGTTCATGCCGAGCTGGATGGCGCTCGACATGCGCCTGATGGCCGAGCGCTTCCTCACGGACGGCATGGTCCCCGATGCCGGCGATGTCGATCGGCTGACCGCGCTGCTGGGCCGACCGTTGCGCTCCTATCGCGACTATGCGGCCGCAATTGCCGGCTGAGCCCCATCACCGACGTTCTGTCCAGGAGACATATCATGATTTACTCGACCGCTACCGTTCCGGTGAATCCCCGAGGCGAGACCAAGCTGACCCGTGCGCAGATATGGCAGGGCCTGGAACTCAAGGCGCGCGACGCCCGCCTGTTCCTGCCCGCAGGCCTCTGCACCCGTTGCGACGTCGTGGAGGAGAGCGCGACCCACTTCGTGCGCGAAGCTATGATCGCCGGTACTGATCTGCGCGTGAGCGAGCTGCTTCATAAGCACGGACGAAACGCAAAGCCAGTCCGTCAAAACGCGGGTGTAGATGACCTACTGCTTCACGGCTTTGTCCAGTTCAAGCGTTGTGCCTGACAAGGTGGTGGCCGAAGCATTGTCTAACGTCAACGTTCGTTGTGCCTGACCAAACGCTGAATAGCGGCGAACCCAAAGGCTCCCCAACGCAACGTACCCCGACTGTGCGCGTTCTAGTGAAATGGGAGGGCGCCATAGCCGATCTGACGGGGGTGGTCTGATGACAAATCGGAGCAACAGGGATGGCAAAGTTTAAAGAAGCTCTTGAGCGCGGGAAGAAAGCTCGCCGTCAGCAGGAGGAGCCCGTCGGCGGCGCGGAGATGGGGAAGCGAGATGCCCCCATGGCGGACTTCGGCGAGCAAGCAAAGGCTTGGCTAAACGACGTCGTGATTGCATCGCTGGAGGCGGCCAAGGCTGACGTGGCAGGCGAGGTGGCTATCGACATAGACACCGCGCCACGCCGGCAGGTCAAAGCTTTAACCCCGTCGATTCGTTTCCAGATCTACAGGAAGCGAGAATTGGAGAAGACGCCTAGAAGAACCTTTACGGTCAACGTTAAGGTGAGCGGGGCGGTATCCGTATCTTCGCCGGGGATGGTGACCAAAGATGTGGGAAACATAGGGGATAGGTCCGACCTACGGGTCCGCACCTTAATAGCCGAACTGATCGAGGACGCTGCCAAGGGTACATAGCAAGGCTATGCCCATGGGCCATGTGGAAACCGAAGGGGTACGGGGGGTCTTCGCGCGAGCCAGTTATCCAATCCCCCGCTCAGAAATTTCTACCAAACATTCCCGACCCCGCCTTCACACGAAATCGTATGTTGATTTTTTCCCAAGTAGGATCATCAATGATCGCTTGGGTTCTAGCCTTGAGGGGGCGCCCAGGATGGGCGATCGACCGAACTCTCCACCCGCCGCAGCTACCACGAAGGACCTTGTGCAGAAAGTGATCCTGCAAGCCTCTCGCGGTGAAATCATATCGGTAAAGGGGACCATCGCAGCGATTCGCCGAGACGTTCCGCATCTGCTGGTTACTGACGATGAACTGGTCTACCTTATCAGTGCGGCCCCGGCCTTTGGAATGGCAGTCGCTTTCGACCTTCACGAATAGCCTCGCTTGGGGGCGTGTTGGCGTTCATGTTAAACCTATCGCCACGACGAAACCCACGACAAGCGAAATGGCCAGGGCGACAAATACGGAGCCGGGAGGAAGAGGGTCCGGATACCATGTCGCGCATCGAATCCGAATAGAACAGGCCGCGCCACCTGACCTTCCTCATTGAAGCCTTTGAAATCGGCTTGCCCTGACGTGTCGAAGATCACGTCGACCAGATCGGGCAGCTTAGCCCGCGCCATGGCGCCGACCAAGTATGCAGGTGTAAAATAGAGGAATTCAGATAAAATCATGAGTCTATCCCGAGGGTATGCGAACCCAATGGGGTGCGACGCGCTCGCATGGCTGATGACACGGGGCAGGGACAGCTGCAGCTCATTCGAGGAAGAACTGCGCGCGGTTGCTGGCCAGTGCCGTCCGAAAGCCGTCGAAGACCTCCATGGGTGTTCCCTCGGGGTTGTCGTCGGGTCCTAAGACATTCCAGGGATCGCTCGACGCGCTCCGCCATTCTGGGACCTTTGCTGGTACGGGCCCGTGCTCGGCGGTCCCGGACCGTTCGACATCATGCAATTACCGAAGCATCAAGATCGGTTATGCGGTCTGTTCCGACCACATCCACACGCCTGAACTGCTGCGATCGCATTCGGCGCAGCTTTTCGACTGGATCATGGAGGCAGGCTCAGTGTCCGGATCGGTGGCGAATACGGAATGGCGGACGCAGCAACCGCCCATGCCGACATGGAAAGCCGCGGGACGACGGGCAAGCTGCTGCTGGTCCCATGACATGCGATTGGCCGATCGAGGCTGGATGGCGACGCTCTGCGACCCACAAGTGCTAGCGATCCATATCTATGTATAGCAGCCACTCGGTCCAGTCGCCTCTACCTTAAGGCAAGAAGACTTCCTGTCCCGAGAGAATGATCGATGTCCACGATGTCGCCTATCCTTACAAGACGCCACTTGCTCGCCATCTCTGCGGCTGCCGGCGCCGTTGGCCTGTTGCCGTCAAGCACGGCCGCTGCGGCTGAAAGCACAGCTATAAGACCCTTCCGCGTCGACATTCAGGAAGCAGCCGTCGCTGATCTTCGTCAGCGCCTGGCGGCGACGCGTTGGCCGGACAAAGAGACCGTCACAGCTCTGTCGCAGGGCGTCCAGCTTGAACGGCTTCGCGACCTCATCGAATACTGGACGACCGACTACGACTGGCGAACGATCGAGGCTCACCTCAACCGGCTGCCGATGTTCGTCACCGAAATCGACGGGCTCGAGATCCACTTCATCCATATTCGTTCGCCACATGCCGACGCCTTGCCGATGATCATGACGCATGGCTGGCCCGGCTCGATTCTGGAGTTTCTCAAAGTCCTGGGGCCTCTCACAGATCCGACAGCCTTCGGCGGCGATGCTGAGGACGCCTTTCACCTCGTCGTGCCCTCGATCCCCGGCTTCGGCTTCTCCGCAAAGCCGACCAAGACGGGGTGGGGTTCCGATCGCATCGGCAGAGCATGGGCGCTTCTGATGCAGCGGCTGGGCTATGATCGCTATGTCTCGCAGGGCGGCGATTGCGGCTCGGTGATATCGCATCGAATGGCGTTGCAGAACGTGCCGGGGCTTATCGGCATTCACGTCAATATGCCGGGCACGGTTCCAAGCGAGATCGCGGCTATTCTGGCGGCCGGCGGGCCAGCGCCGAAAGACCTTCCCGACGATGAAAGGAAGGCGTTCGACGCGCTCGACAAATTTTACAGGGACAGTTCCGGCTATGCGGCGATGATGGTCACACGGCCCCAGACCATTGGCTATTCGCTGGTCGATTCACCACTTGGGCTTGCCGCGTGGATCTACGAAAAGTTTGCTCAGTGGACCGACAGCGACGGACAGCCGGAGCGTGTGCTGACAAGGGACGAGATGCTCGACGACATCTCGCTCTACTGGTTGACCGCAACGGGTGCATCGGCCGCGCGGATATACTGGGAAGACCATTCCAACAACTTCAACGCGGTCGACATTCAGGCGCTTCCGGTCGCCGTGACCGTGTTCCCCGGTGAAATCTATTGTGCGCCGCGCGGCTGGGCTGAGCGCTGCTACCACAACCTCATCTACTTCAACGAGGCGGAGAACGGCGGCCACTTCGCCGCTTGGGAACAGCCGGAAATCTTCACACGCGAAATACGAGCGGCCTTCAGATCGCTGCGTTGATTGAATGGTTCTCATGGAAGGGATTCAAACGATGATCACACAACCGAAGCGGCTCTACACCGGCCGGGTTCATACCACCGGTGGCCGCGATGGCTCCTCGCGCAGCTCCGACGGCAGGCTTGACATCAGGCTTTCCACGCCTGGCGGCCCGGGCGACGGCACCAATCCGGAGCAGCTCTTCGCGGCTGGCTGGTCGGCCTGCTTTGAAGGCGCCATGGCGATCGCCGCGCGCAAGATGCAAGTAGTTTTGCCCGCCGAAACCGCGATCGACGCGGAGGTCGACCTGAACTCCGGCGACGACGGCTTCTTCCTCAGCGCGCGCCTCGATGTGAGCCTTCCCGGCCTGAATCCTGACGTAGCGCGGGCGATTGTCGATGCCGCGCATCGGACTTGTCCCTATTCGAAAGCTACGCGCGGCAACATCAAAGTGGCCATCACTCTGGCCTAACGCGCACCGCCGCCAATCCCTTCATCCCGACTCGACTGGAGCCACCAATGCAGACCGGAACCAACCCTGAATTTATCGACCTCGATCGCCGTCGCCTCCTGGCGGTCGGAGCCGCAGCCGTGGCCATGGCGCAGCTGGTGGCGGTGCGACCGGCAATGTCGCAAGCTACATCGCCAAAGGCCGCGTTCGCCGCCCTGAAGCAGGTCGATGCCGGCCTGCTCTCTGTCGGCTATGCGGAACAAGGTCCTGCGGACGGCCCCGCCGTCATTCTGCTGCACGGCTGGCCCTACGACATCCATAGCTATGTCGACGTAGCATCTCTTCTTGCCGGCGCTGGCTACCGTGTCCTCGTCCCGCATCTTCGCGGATACGGGACGACCCGCTTCCGTTCGGACGCTACTTTTCGCAACGGGCAGCAAGCCGCGCTCGGCGTCGATCTCGTCGACTTCATGGACGCGCTCGGTATCGAGAAGGCGATCCTGGGCGGCTATGATTGGGGAGCGCGCACCGCAAATGTGGTTGCGGCTCTGTGGCCGCAGCGTTGCAAGGCGATGGTTTCGGTCAGCGGCTATCTGATCGGCAGCCAGGCGGCCAACAAGGCGCCGCTTCCGCCGCAGGCCGAGTTGCAATGGTGGTACCAGTTCTACTTCGCCACGGATCGGGGCCGCGCGGGCTATGCGAAGAACACTGACGATTTCGCCAAGCTGATCTGGCGACTCGCGTCGCCGCACTGGAACTTCGATGACGCGACCTTCGCCAGGAGCGCCGCGGCCTTTCGCAATCCCGATCACGTCGACATCGTCATCCACAATTACCGCTGGCGGCTCGGCCTTGCCGACGGCGAACGTCGTTATGACGAGATGGAGGAAAAGCTCGCCAAGGCGCCCGTGATCGGCGTTCCAACCATCACGATGGAAGGTGACGCCAACGGCGCGCCGCATCCCGATCCGGCCAACTATGCCGGCAAGTTCTCGGGCAAGTACGAGCATCGGCTTGTGTCGGGCGGCATTGGCCACGACCTGCCGCAGGAAGCGCCAGAGGCGTTCGCCAAGGCCATCGTCGACGTAGACGGCTTCTGAGGGGAGAAGCGTGATGAAACGATATCTGGCCATTGCAGCCGTCGCAGCCTTGTCCGCGGCTCTTGCGATCACATGCGTGGCGATTGACAGGGCCGGCGCCCAAGAGCCTTCGCAGGCATCCCCGATCTATGGGGTGACAATTCCGGATGGATACCGAAAATGGGAGCTGGTCGCGCCCGCGCTGGAAGGCGACCCGCTGAACGAACTCCGTGCGGTCGTCGGAAACGCGGTCGCACTGGACGCCTACAGGAAAGGCACGCTGCCGTTCCCCGATGGCAGCGTTCTCGTGAAGCTGGCCTGGAAGCGAACCCAGTCGGCAGAGTTCGAATCGGCATCCGTGCCGGGAGCGCCAACGACCGTGCAGGTGATGGTCAAGGATTCGAAGAAATACGCGGCGAGTGGCGGCTGGGGTTTCGGCCGTTTCATTGATGGCAAGCCGGTCGACCTAGCGCAGCACGAGACATGTTTCGCCTGCCACGAGGCCCGCGTCCAAAACCACGACTACGTCTTCACGCGCTACGCACCATAGCCACGCGCGTTTGGTGCAGAGCGCTTGGCGGCGAAAATGGAAAGGGACAACAAATGACGCAGAGATGGCTTATCACTGGGACTTCGAGAGGAACGGGCCGCGCGCTTGCCCAAGCAGTCCTCGAGGCCGGGCATAAGGTTATCGCAACGGCCCGCAATCCCGAACAGATATCCGACCTGGGCGCACGCTTCGGTGAATCGGTCAGGACCTTCCCCTTGGATGTAACTGATCCGAACGCCGCCGAGGCTGCGGTTGGGCTTGCCGTCGACACGTTCGGAGGGCTCGACGTGCTGGTCAACAACGCCGGGTATGGAAACGTCAATTCGGTAGAGGACACTGCACTGGAGGATTTTCGGAGGCAGATCGAGACAAACCTGTTCGGCACCATCATCGTGACCAAGGCCGCTATCCCCATCATGCGCGAGCAGCGCAGCGGGCACATCATCCAGTTTTCGTCCGTGGGAGGGCGTATCGGGGCTCCTGGACGCGCACCCTATTCGTCGGCGAAGTGGGCCATAGAGGGGTTCTCGGAATGCCTCGCCCGCGAAATGGGACTTGTCGGGGTGAAAGTCACCGTGATCGAGCCCGGCGGCATGCGAACCGATTTCTCCGGTGTATCGACCACCCTCAAGGAGGGCCGCCCCGAGTATGATCGAGTGGTGGGCGAGACGGCCCGCATGCAGCGCAATTATGACGGTCGGCAACCGGGCGACCCGGCTCGCGTGGCCCAGGCCATCCTGAAGATAGCGGCAATGGATGATCCTCCATTCCGACTGCCAGTGGGAAGCGATGCCCTGAAGATTCTCGTGCAGGCGGATCTCAGAAGGCTGGAAGAGCTGGAACGGTGGCGGGAACTAAGCCAGTCGACCGACTTCCCTCGCGACGAAACGGACGACCGGTCGGGCTCTCGGCCTGCGTCGCCGCCTTTCCTCGCTCTGAACTCCGCTGTCTAATTATCTCCAACACGAAAGGACCACACAATGAAAACCTTACTGGCAGGGTTGGCCATCATTGCCGCCACTTTGGGCAGCGCACAGGCGCAATCCGGAAAGCCGACTGTCGTTCTGGTGCATGGCGCGTTTGCGGATGCGTCGAGTTGGAACGGCGTTGTCGCTATCCTCGAGAAGGACGGCTACTCCGTCGTGGCCGCGGCCAACCCTTTGCGTGGCGTCAAGAAAGACGGCGGCTATATAGCCTCTCTTGCTTCCAGCATCGAGGCTCCTGTCGTACTCGTCGGCCATTCGTATGGGGGTTCAGTGATCAGCGAAGCCGCCGCGGGCCAGGCGAATGTGAAGGCGCTGGTCTACGTCGCTGCCTTCGCACCGGAGGTCGGCGAAACGGCCGTGGAGCTTTCCGGCAAGTTTCCCGGCAGTTCGCTTGGCCCGACGCTCGCCAAGCCAGTCGCATTGTCCGAAGGCGGCTCGGATCTGTACATCCAGCAGGACAAGTTTCACGACCAGTTTGCAGCCGACGTCCCGGTCGGCGAAGCGAAGCTGATGGCGGCAACGCAACGCCCGATCACCGAAGCCGCTCTCAACGAACGCCAGGCCAATGCGGCCTGGAAAGCCATACCCAGCTGGTTCATCTACGGCGATGCCGACAAGAACATTCCGCCACGGGCCTCCGAGTTCATGGCTGAACGGGCTCATGCGCGCAAAACCGTCTCCGTCAAGGGCGCGTCCCATGTCGTGATGGTGTCGCACCCTGCGGCTGTGGCGGAGTTGATCGAGCAAGCCGCAGGCGAGACAGCGCCGTGAAGCCGAGCTTCATGAGGCCGATCACCGGAAGCGGGTAGCGTCGCCGTCGGGTGGGGCGGCCAGACGGCCGATCGACTGGCTGGGTCTCGGTCTGACAATCGTGCGTCAGACCGCCGACCTGCTCCCCCCATCCGATCTGTGGCCAGTCGGTCGAGAACGATGGCTCGGTCTTTTCGGTTGAATTGCCATTCTACCTGCCCGAAAATGGGCTGTCAGAAGGCGGTGATATGACCTGGAGGGATTTCGAGGAATGCGGCCCTTTGCGATAAGACCTTCCAGCCGGCCGAGCCGGTGAACGCCCGTGGCCGGATGGTCGGCTGTTTTGCTCATCTGCAGTACGCCGGGCCATCTCGGCGCTCGGCTCCCCAGGTTTGCCAAGCGACTTCGGTTCACTAAACCGAGACATAGCATGAGCAACAGCGTCTACCGCTTGGCGGCAGTCCTCCTTGCGCTTGGCATCTTCCTGTTCGACGTGCTGTCGCCGCTCGAGGGAGCGATCGCGGTACTCTACGTGCTCGTCGTACTCATTGCGGCCCGCACCTCGCGGCGAGCGGACGTGTTGGTCGCCGCTGCTGGCGCCATCGTACTGACGGTGCTGGCCTATGTCATTTCCCACGGCATGGAGAGCTTCGGATCTCCCGCTTTACGCGCAGCCGTAAGCCTTGCGGCCATCGCCATCGCCACCGCGCTGGCGCTCCAGAGTCAGGCCGCCACGGAAACCCTGGCTGCGCAGGCTCGCTTGCTGAACCTCTCGCACGACATGATCTTCGTTCGCGACATCCGCGGTGTCATCACCTTTTGGAACGACGCTGCCGCGGAGGTCTATGGCTGGACCGCAGCCGAGGCGATCGGTCGGGTGGCGGACGAACTGCTCGGTACGAAATACCTTGCCGACCGGGCAGTGGTTGAAGCTGCATTGCTCAAAAGCGGGCGATGGGAGGGGATCTTAGAGCATCAGACGCGAACCGGTGCGCGGCTCGTGCTGGACAGCCGCTGGGCGATACAGCGGGACCGCCACGGAAACGGCGTTGGCGTCCTGGAAACGCACACCGACATAACGGAGCGCCAGACAGCTCATGCAGCACTGGTCAGGAGTGAGCGGCGCTACAGGCGCATGTTCGATACAAGCCGGATCGGCGTCATCGAAGAAGACTGGAGCGCAGTCCAAGCCGAGCTTGCCAACGTAGCGGAGGAAGGGACCTCGATTGCCGACCATCTCGCCGCCAACCCGGACTTCTACACGCGCGCCAGACGGCTCATCAGAATCGTGGACGTCAATGCAGCGCTCCTGTCCATGCTTTCAGTGGATGATCGCACGCAGTTCCTGAACACGCTGGACGATGTCCTGGGTGCGGCCGATACGACTTTCCCGGGCGCGCTCGTTGCGTTTGCGCGCGGTGACGCCTTCTATGAGGGGGAGACGGAGATGGTCTCGAGCGACGGGAAGGCCGTCCCTGTGCTGTTCACCATCACCTTTCCCTCTTCACCTGACGACGGCGACAAGGCTCTGGTATACGTAGTGGACATCACGGACCGTAAGCGCGCCCAGGACGCTATCCAGCAGGCACAGGCCGAACTCGCCCACGCCGCGCGCGTCGCCACCCTCGGTGAGCTGACCGCGTCGATTGCGCACGAGGTCAGCCAGCCGCTCATGGCGGTGGTGACGAACGGCGAGGCAGGGATGCGCTGGCTCCGCCGCGATCCGCCCGAGCTCAACGAGGTGGAGTTCGCGCTCGGGCGCGCTGTCGCCGAGGGGCGAAGGGCAAGCGACATCGTGAAGCGCATCAGGGCTTTCCTGAAGAAGGCGCCGTCACATCGAGACGAACTGGCCTTGTCCGCATTGCTGGAAGACGCCGTGGCGCTCGTCCAGCGTGAGATTGCGAAGGCCAACATACAGCTCAAGATCGACCTGCAGCCTCACCTTCCCAACATACGCGGTGACCGCGTTCAGCTGCAGCAAGTCCTGGTCAACCTCATGATCAATGCGGCGCACGCCATGGCCGGGCAGGACGGCGCGCGCATGCAGTTCATAACCGCCGCCAAAACCGAGGTGGACGACATCGAGATCATCGTGCAGGACACCGGGCCGGGAATACCGAATGAGCATCTTCAGCGATTGTTCGAACCGTTTTTCACGACCAAGCAGGACGGCATGGGAATGGGCCTTGCCATATGCAAGACAACGATTGAGGCGCATGGCGGGCGAATGACAGTTGAGAGCCTGCCGCGGCAGGGCGCGACGTTCCGCGTGACCCTACCCTCCGTCGATGCAAGTGCGACCGCATGAACAGGGCTACTTCCATGAAAGTTGCTTCGTCTCCGACAGGACCATCTCCCTTTGTTGTCGTCGTCGACGACGACCCGGGCGTGCGCGACGCACTCGACAGCCTGTTCCGTTCGGTCGGGATGTCGACCTACTTGTTCGGCAGTCCGGCCGAGATGATTCAAGCCAGCCTTCCCCAGTCGCCGGGCTGCATCATCCTCGATGTCCGTCTGCCGGGCGTCAGCGGCCTGGACTTCCAGTCGCAGATGACGAAACAGGGAATCGAACTGCCGGTGGTCTTCATGACCGGTCACGGCGATATTCCGATGACGGTCCGCGCCATGAAAGCCGGCGCCGTCGATTTCCTCTCAAAGCCGTTTCGCGACCAGGACATGCTGGACGCGGTAACAAGCGCGATCGAGCGGGATCGGGTCAGGAGGGTCGAGCGCACGGAGAGCGATCGCCTGCGAGCGGAATATGAAACGTTGACGCCGCGCGAGCGCGAGGTGATGGGCCATGTCGTCGCCGGCCTGATGAACAAGCAGGTGGCGGGCGTGATCGGGCTTTCGGAAATCACGGTGAAGATCCATCGCGGCAATGTCATGCGCAAGATGGGCGTCCGCACGCTCGCGGACCTTGTTCGCAAGGCAGAGGCGCTGGGTATTTCAGGTCGCTGACCGGCATGGTGCAAACCTCCGTATGATTTCCTTTCGGGCCAATGTGCCTCATGGATGACGGGTGGCTCTGTGGAGATGACCTGCTGCAATCGAGCGGCATGAACGCCTTTGATTATGCTCAAGATTCCCAAGATTGCGATCGTCGATGACGATGACGGAGTGCGAAGCTCGCTCGCCAGCCTGCTCAGATCTCTCGGCTATGAAGTGTGTGGCTATGCGTCGGCGCTCGAATTTCTTGACGATAAAATTGCCGACGATCCTGGCTGCATGATCACTGACATCCAGATGCCCGGAATGTCGGGCGACGAACTTCAGGCGGAGCTGATAGCAAGAGGCCGGATTTTTCCGATGATCTTCATGACGGCTTTCCCAAACGAGGCGACGCGAAACAAGGTGATGGCTGCAGGCGCCCGTGCGTTTCTGGAAAAACCAGTTGAAGCTGATGCGATTACAAGCTGCCTGGAACTACTTCCTCGAGACTAGCCAACTTCTCGCGCGCGGTTCGGGAAGTAGCATGCATAGGAGTTGCAAGTACCCCAACAATACGAGTTCAAACTCAAACGCACTCGCGCCACCGGCGTCTGCTTTTAGGAACGGAGAATAGATACCCGAAGGTCCGATATTAGGCGCGAAGCAGTCATCCAGCGGCAGCCTGACAGTGGTCGCTTGGTCAATTCTTCCGGTTCTTGAGCTGGACGGTTTCGTCAGCCGAATCTATGTAACGGCTTGTTTCGGCGCAATCGCGCCGGGTGCAAGTCTTTTCACAATGTCGCCGCCGAATCTAGGATGAGGGCCTTGCAAGCCTAGGCGAGGGTAGGGCGCTACGCTAGCTTACCGCTGACTTCGATCGGCCTCTCCGCTGTTTGCCGCCATTCTAGCACAAGTGGAGCGGATCGTTGCGCAGGGAAAAATCGCACGCTGGCGCGCAATATCGCGCCATAGCGCAGAAGAGGCGGTGGCTCCCCGGGCCGGATTCGAACCAGCGACCAACCGGTTAACAGCCGGTTGCTCTACCACTGAGCTACCGGGGAACAGAGGCTCTTGCGTGAGTGGGGCAGCCTATAGCAAACCCGTTTCGGCTTTGCAAAGAAGCATTTCGCATTTTTTCGACGCTTTTTGGCGCGGGGCATCCTGGCAGTGGCCGGCAAGCGCCCTCATATGAGCTGTCTCTCGCCTGTCACGGAACGGAAAAGGCCGTTGCGGCTTTCTCCGGGTGATGGCCTACTGATGCAAACGGATCGATATTTCACATGACGGCAATGAGCGACGACCAGCCACCGGCCCGGAAAATCTCGGTCTTCGGCCGCCAGTTCACCATGCCGCGCTCGCGCGGCCTCCGGATTGCGATCGGCGTCGTGCTGATCATCGGCGGCATTCTCGGCTTCCTGCCGATCCTGGGTTTCTGGATGGTGCCGATCGGATTGCTGGTGCTCTCCTACGAATTCGCGTTGGTGCGCCGTCACCGGCGCCGCTTCGTCGTCTGGTGGGAGCGACGCCGCCGGCCGGATTGAGGTTGCCCTGCTGACAGGCGGGAAACAGGGCAATTGTTTGAGAGCGGCGTGGTCATCACCGAGGCTGGTCGAAACAGCTTTCCAGGCGTTCGCAGAGCTCGTTGAGAACGGCGGTAGCCGATGCCAGCCGCGCCCGGTCGCGCGGCGGCAGGCTGTTTGCGCCTTCTATGCTGAGGCGATCGATGGCATAGCGCACAAGCTCTGCAGACTGCGACAATCCGCGCGGTGTGCCGTCTTTCGTAGCTGCTCGACCCATGGCGGAACTCTCCTTTCTGCCCAACGTGGCCGCCGGTTTCGGGTTCCTGTCGCCGAGGATCATCCTTAACGATAAGCTAATATGTTATTGCTAGCATGGCATTGCATTGATAAGCAGTGCCTCGATGTCGGAAGAACCGTTGGGAATGCATGGTGGCCGCTTGACGGCATTTTCGCCGCAACCTATTGGAGCCGGGTGGAACGCCGGGAGCAATGAGGCCTCGTGGCGGAGTGGTTACGCAGAGGACTGCAAATCCTTGCACCCCGGTTCGATTCCGGGCGAGGCCTCCAATGCCCGAGCTCCCGCGCGTCAGCGCCAGGGGGCTTCAGTTCCGGTCGAAACAGCCGCGGCCTTTGCGCGGCAAGCGGATGGTTGGAACATGAGCGCTGATTTTGCCGAACGCCGGGTGAAGATGGTCGACGGCCAGATCCGCACCACCGACGTGACCAGCGCACCGCTGCTCGAGGCTATGCTTGTCGTGCCGCGCGAGGCCTTTGTTGCCCCCGGCCAGCGTGACCTTGCCTATATCGACGAGGACATCCGCATTGCCGATACGGCCGATGGTCCGCGCTATTTGATGGAACCGTCGCCATTGGCCAAGCTGATGCAGCTGGCCGATATCGGCCCAAGCGATTCGGCACTCGATGTCGGCTGCGGCACCGGCTATGCGGCGGCGATCCTGTCGCGGCTGGCAAGGTCCGTGGTAGCGCTGGAAAGCGATCCGGCGCTGGCCGAGACCGCCACTTCGACGCTTGCTGCGCTGGGGTGCGGCAATGTCACCGTGGTCCAGGGACCGCTGCCGCAAGGCCATGCCGCCAATGGGCCTTACGACGTCATCCTGATCGGTGGCAGCGTCGGCGAGGTGCCGGCGGCGCTGTTCGACCAGCTTGCCGAAGGCGGCCGACTCGTCGCCGTGGAAGGGCAGGGCAATTCGGGCGTAGCCCGGCTTTTTTTTAAGACTGGGGGGGTTGTAACGGGAAGACGCGCATTTAATGCGGCAATTAAGCCACTACCGGGATTCGAACGCATTCCCGCCTTCGAATTCTGAGTGATTTTGCCTTGCAGCGAAGGCGCTGTCATGATCGCTTGCGTTTGAACAATCGTTGCTGATCTGCATAACCGGGCGTTTCTGGGGCTTTCAGCGGGGGAACGATAAAAAACGCGGCGCCGGCTGATCAGAAGGAGAAGCCAGCGTGGCGCAGTTCCCGTGCAAAACGAATGAGGGAATATAACGTGCCGTCTGTACGCAAGTTACTTTTTACCGCCGTCCTCGGTTCGGCGACCGCGCTGTCTCCAATGGCCGCCTCGGCCGAAACCATTCTCGGGGCCCTTTCAAAGGCCTATCAGAACAATTCCTCGCTCAATTCGACACGCGCCGGCGTCCGCGTCACCGACGAGGGCGTTGCCATCGCCAAGTCCGGCTGGCGCCCGACCGTAACGGGTTCCGCGGACATCGACTACACCAGCACCCACGTCAATGGTACTAGTCGAACCGCGCGCATAACCACGGGCAACTTTGGCGTCCAGATCAACCAAACCCTGTTCGACGGCTTCCAGACCAAGAACAACGTCGCTGCCGCTGAAGCGCGGGTCCGCGCTTCGTTCGAAAGCCTGCGCAACACCGAAGAGAACACGCTATTCAACGCAGCGAGCGCCTATATGGATGTGATCCGCGACCGCCAGATTGCGGTGCTGACCGAACAGAACCTGCAATTCCTGACCGAACAGGCGCGTGCGGCGCGGTCGCGCTTCGACGTCGGCGAAGGTACGCGCACCGACGTCGCGCAAGCCGACGCCCAGCGTGCCTCCGCGGTGGCGCAGTTGAGCGCCGCCCGCGCGACGGCGCTGGCAAGCGCTGCGACCTACCGCCAGATCGTCGGCGACGAGCCGGGCAGGCTCAGGCCGGCTTCGCCGGTGTCTAAGCTGTTGCCGTCGAGTCTCGATGCGGCGATCGCGATCGCATCGGCCGAGCATCCGGCCATCCTTGCCACCGCGCATCTGGTCGATGCGGCGGCGTTTTCGGTGAAGTCTGCCGAAGGCGCGCTGCTGCCGCAGCTTTCGGCCAGCGCCGGCGTTTCCAGCGACTATCGCAACACGGTTCCAGGCGTCCTTGGGGCGTCGCAGGATGGCACCAGGACGTCGGCGAACATCGGCGCCACGCTGATCGTGCCGATCTATTCGGGCGGACGGACCTCGGCGACCGTTCGCCAGTCGAAGGAATCACTCAGCCAGGCCCGTATCGAGGTCGATGTCAGTCGCGACCAAGTGCGCCAGGCTGTGACCTCGGCATGGTCGCAATACACCGCCGCGCAGCAAAGCGTCACGGCCAACCGGCAGGTGGTCGCCGCCGCACAGCTTGCCCTGAACGGCGTCATCGAAGAGCGCAATGTCGGCCAGCGCACCACGCTCGACGTGCTCAACGCGCAGGCAACCCTCATCACCGCCAAGATCAATCTTGTCAGCGCCGAACGCGACGTTGTGGTGGCAAGCTATGCCATCCTCTCGGCGGTTGGCCATTTGTCGGCAGACCGGCTTGCGCTCAATGTGACGAAGTACAGGCCCGAAGAGCATTACAATGCCGTCAAGGACAAGTGGATCGGCCTGCGCACGCCGGACGGCCGCTGATCGCCAGGCCGTGTCTTCAGCCCGCGCTCGAACGACGCGCGGGCTTCAACTCCCGACCCTAATCTGTTGAAATCCGAGATGTCGCCACATTGGGGATTCTCGCAAGGCGTTCCGTCGGTTACGCTGTTGCCATGATTCGAATCCGGCGTTTGCCGGACAGGAAATCTGAGAACGAGTCACAAGGGCGGCGGATGTGACGATGGCGACGGCGAGCAGCGTACAGCGCGAACCTTCCATGGAAGAGATACTGGCTTCCATCAGAAGGATCATCGAGGACAGCGATACCGGCCGCAAGCAGCCGGGCGAAGCGGACGAGCTGCGCCAGGATCTGCAACCGGCACCGGCAGCCGGACGCACAGCGGAGGCGGATGCGTTCAGCTCCGAACTGCGCGGCGGACTGGAGATCGCCAAGCCGGCCACGCGGGCCGAGGTGCAGCCAACGGCCGCGCCGGTCATTGAGCGCCTGGAAACGCCGCTCCGCCCCGGCCCGGTAAAAGCACCGGTGACGCTGGCTGAGGTGAACGCCGCTCCCGCACCGGCCGCAAAGCCGGATCGGCCTGCGATGGCCAACGCTGGCGAGACGACCGACACCATCATTGCCGATTGGCGGCGCGAGATCGCCGCGGTCGGCGACGCGATGACCAAGCCGGAGCGCGCCGAGCCACCCCGGACGCCGGACGCCGAGCCGAAAGCCGAGGTTTTCGAGGACGAGGCGACTGCTGGACCTGCGCCGGAGCTTTCGGAAATTGAGCCGGAACCTTCGAAACTCGGCCCGGAACCTTCGAAAATCGCCCTGGAATCTTCGAAAATCGGCCCGGAGTCTTCGAAAATCGGACTTGCGCGTCCGGCGGCGAGCGAGCCGCCGCCCGCACGTCCGGCGATCCTTTCGGAGCATACGGGCCGGCAGGTTGCCGCCGCCTTCGGCGAGCTTTCCGACGCGTTTGCCAGCCGCAGCAAGAAGACCTTCGACGAGATGGCCGAGGAGATGCTGCGGCCCATGCTGCAGGACTGGCTGGACAACAACCTGCCGACGCTGGTCGAGCGGCTGGTGCGCGAGGAAATCGAGCGCGTCGCGCGCGGCGCACAGTAGCAGTTCGGAGGAGACGCCGCCGATAGGCGGCTCGACCGGCGAATTGTCGAAGTCGGGGCTGCCCCTCATCCGCCTGCCGGCACCTTCTCCTCGCATAGTGAGAGGAAGAAGGAGCTGACCGCAACCGCGGCGCCTTTTCCGCAACGTTTGTGATTGGCGAACGCTTTCAGTACAGGCGTCTTTCGCCCCGTCACCATACGGGGAGAAATGCCCGGCAGGGCAATGAGGGGCGGCGCAAACCTGAAGCGATTGCCTTGCAACATTCAGTTGCGCGAGTTGCACCGAACCATCCCGGCGCTATCTATTGGCCATGCCGCCCTTGCGGTTGACTTGGCAACAACCTTCCGATTTACACCGGACCACAAATTCCGGACAGCGCGGACCGTTTTCCCATGCTCGAAAAGACCTACGACGCCAAAGCCGTCGAGCCGAAGATTGCCAGGATCTGGGAAGAGGCCGACGCGTTTCGGGCCGGCGCCGGGGCCGAGGAGGGGGCTGAAGCCTTCACC
The DNA here is from genome assembly GCF_040322515.1 of Mesorhizobium sp. M0136. Classification (NCBI taxonomy): domain Bacteria; kingdom Pseudomonadati; phylum Pseudomonadota; class Alphaproteobacteria; order Hyphomicrobiales; family Phyllobacteriaceae; genus Mesorhizobium; species Mesorhizobium sp. M0136. The sequence continues at coordinate 49,394 of NZ_JAMYTP010000007.1, read as the reverse complement.
ATCGTCATCCCGCCGCCGAACGTCACCGGCTCGCTGCATATGGGCCACGCGCTCAACAACACGCTGCAGGACATTCTGGTGCGCTTCGAGCGCATGCGCGGCAAAAACGTGCTGTGGCAGCCGGGGATGGATCATGCCGGCATCGCCACGCAGATGGTGGTCGAGCGCCAGCTGATGGAAAAGCAGATCCACCGCCGCGACCTGACGCGCGATGAGTTCATCGACAAGGTGTGGGAGTGGAAGGCAGAATCCGGCGGCGCCATCCTCAACCAGCTGAAGCGGCTCGGGGCCTCGGCCGACTGGAGCCGGGAGCGCTTCACCATGGACGAGGGCCTGTCCAAGGCCGTGCTCGAAGTGTTCGTGACGCTCTACAAGGAAGGGCTGATCTATAAGGACAAGCGCCTTGTGAACTGGGACCCGAAGCTGTTGACCGCCATCTCGGATCTCGAGGTCGAGCAGCAGGAAGTCAACGGCAACCTCTGGCACTTCCGCTATCCGATCGAAGGCATGACCTTCGATCCGGAAAATCCGAAGACCTTCATCACCGTTGCGACGACCCGGCCGGAGACGATGCTGGGCGATACGGCTGTCGCAGTCCACCCCGACGACGAGCGTTTCCGGCATCTTGTCGGCAAGAAACTCATCCTGCCGATCGTCGGCCGCAGGATCCCGGTGGTCGCGGACGAGTATTCCGATCCCGAAAAAGGCAGCGGTGCGGTCAAGATCACGCCGGCGCATGACTTCAACGATTTCGAGGTCGGCAAGCGCCACCGGCTGCCGGCGGTCAACGTCCTCACCGTCAATGCGGCGGTGAGCCTCAAGGACAATGAGGACTTTCTCGCCGGACTGGAAGTGACGCCGGAGCACCAGGCCGTATGGGACAGCCTCGACGGCCTGGACCGTTTCGACGCGCGCAAGAAGATCGTCGAGTTGATGGAGGCGGGCGGCTTTCTCGAGAAGGTCGAGCCGCATCGCCACACGGTGCCGCACGGCGACCGCGGCGGCGTGCCGATCGAGCCGTTTCTGACCGACCAATGGTATGTCAATGCGGCGGAACTGGCCAAGCCGGCGATCGCCTCGGTGCGCGAGAGCCGTACCAATTTCGTGCCCAAAAACTGGGAAAAGACCTATTTCGACTGGATGGAGAACATCCAGCCCTGGTGCATTTCGCGCCAGCTCTGGTGGGGCCACCAGATCCCTGCCTGGTATGGGCCGGACGGGCATGTCTTTGTCGAAAAGACCGAGGAAGAAGCCCTCGGTGCCGCCGTCGAATATTATCTGGCGCTGGAAGGGCCGTGGAAGGCCTGGGTCGAGGACAAGCTCGAGAATTTCCAGCCTGGCGAGATCCTGACCCGCGACGAGGACGTGCTCGATACATGGTTCTCGTCGGCGCTGTGGCCGTTCTCGACGCTTGGCTGGCCGGACCAGACGCCGGAACTGAAGACCTATTACCCGACCGACGTGCTGGTGACCGGTTTCGACATCATCTTCTTCTGGGTCGCCCGCATGATGATGATGGGCCTGCATTTCATGGATCAGGAGCCGTTTCATACCGTCTATGTCCATGCGCTGGTTCGCGACAAGAACGGGCAGAAGATGTCGAAGTCGAAAGGCAACGTCATCGATCCGCTCGAGCTCATCGACGAATACGGCGCCGATGCGCTGCGCTTCACCTTGACGGTGATGGCAGCGCAAGGGCGCGACGTTAAGCTCGATCCGGCCCGCATTGCAGGTTATCGCAATTTCGGCACCAAGCTGTGGAACGCGACGCGCTTCGCCGAGATGAACGAAGTGGCGCGCGACGACGATTTCTGGCTGCAGGACGCCAAGCTGGCGGTCAACCGCTGGATCCTGACGGAGCTGACGCGAGCCGCGCGCGACATAACCGACGGCATCACCTCGTACCGCTTCAATGAGGCGGCGGGTGCTGCCTACCGGTTTGTCTGGAACCAGTTCTGCGACTGGTATCTGGAACTGCTGAAGCCGGTGTTCATGGGCGCCGACGAGGCCGCCAAGGCCGAGAGCAGGGCATGCGTCGCCTTCGTGCTGGACGAGATCTATAAGCTGCTGCATCCGATGATGCCGTTCATGACCGAGGAACTGTGGGCCGAAACCGCCGGCGAGGGCAGGCAACGGCCGTCGCTGCTTTGTCATGCGGCTTGGCCGTCGCCCGACTTCGAGGACGAGGCGGCCGCCGCCGACATCAACTGGCTGGTCGATCTCGTCTCCGGCATCCGCTCGGTGCGTTCGGAGATGAACGTGCCGCCGGCGGCGATCGCACCGCTCGTGGTGATCGGCGCCAACGAAACGACACGCGAAAGGCTCGAGCGTCAGGGCTCGGCCATCAAGCGTCTGGCGCGGGTCGGCGACATCTCGCTAGCGGAGGCGCCACCCAGGGGATCCGCCCAGATCGTCGTCAACGAGGCGACCATCTGTCTGCCGCTCGGCAGCCTGATCGACCTTGCCGCCGAGGCAGCGCGCCTGCACAAGGAGCTTGCCAAGGTGACCGAGGAAATAGCGCGGCTCTACAAGAAGCTGTCCAACGAGAAATTCGTCGCCAACGCGCCGGAAGAGGTAGTGGAGGCCGAGCGTGAAAAACTCGCCGAATATCGCGAGGCGCAAGAGAAGCTTTCGGTCGCATTGGCGCGGGTGCGCGATGCGGGCTGATCAAACAAACTGGGCCGGCTGGCTACAATAGATTCGCCGTTCACGAATCTGCTTTCCAGCTACGCCGCCTGCCACGAAAACAGGCATTCCGCAGCGTAAATCTTGAGGCAAATTGAATGTTTTTGCCCCATTGTTGCCATAATGTAACAATGGCCGGCTGGGCAGGCAAAATTCCCTGTTCCCTGGTGATTTAGGCGGTTTTCCCGAGTTTTCTCGTCGATTTGTATTGAGGCGGCCATTTTCCTGCCTCGGTAAGAAGGCCGACACCTTGTCGGAAATGCGGTCCGCTAAGGTATACATGTACGCACGGCGAATTCGTTGTTGCGCCGTTAACCTGAATTGGTTCAGCTTGATGCAAGGACATTTCGGGGAGGAGATTCATGTGTTGTTCGCGTCTGAAAGTGCTGCTGGGCGCGGGGGCTTTTTCGCTGGCTTTTGCCGGGACGGTGCAAGCCGGGGGCTTTGACCGGGGCGGCGTCAACATCGACCAGCTGTTCGACGCGGCGCCTTATTCGTTCGATGCGGGCGTCACCTATGTTTCGCCACAGCGCAAACTCAAGAATGTGCAGCGTCTCGATGGCTCGGGATTGTCGACGTCGGCGGTGGATGTTGGCGGCGACTATGCAGTGCCGCATGTGGGGCTAAAGGCCAACCTCTTTGAACCGGTGGACTGTCTTGCGACCTATACGGAACCGTATGGTGCGGATGCAAACTTCGGCGCCAATAACTCCTATTCGCCGACAGCGGTCAAATACGCCGTCGACACAAACGATTTCGGTCTTACCTGTTCCTACAAGGTGAACGTCGGCAAGGGCGCCTTTCGGTTCATCGGCGGTGTCTCGTACCAACAGGTCGACGCGTTTCTGTCCCGCCAGACACTGCTCGCCTTCGGCAATACCGGCCTCGGCGTCTTCAAGCTGTCCGACGAGGCATGGGGTTGGCGTGCGGGCGCAGCCTATGAGATCCCCGAGATCGCTCTGCGCGCCAGCCTGATGTACTCTTCGAGCTACAAATATGACGGGCTGTCGGGAACCGTCGACACGACCGGCTTCAGGGGCGCCTTTCCAGCGGATCTGATTCCCGGCTCTACCGGCGTGTACCCAGTCTCGGCGTCGGCTGAGATACCTCAAGCTTTGGAATTCAAGCTGCAGAGCGGCATAGCTCCTGGCTGGCTGGCCTTTGGTTCCGTCCGCTGGCAGGAGTGGAGCAAGCTTGGCGTCATTGCCATCAATGGCGTGCGCAGTCCGGTAACCGGTGCTCCCTCGCCCGTTTCATTCGATCTGCTTTATCGCGACGGCTGGACGGTCACCGGCGGCATCGGTCACAAGTTCACCGATCAATTGTCGGGCGTGGTTTCGCTGACCTGGGATCGCGGCACCTCGACGACCTCCGGCTATCAGTCGGATACCTGGGCCGTGGCCAGCGGCGTCTCCTATTCGCCGAATGATCAGGTCGAGGTCAGGCTCGGCGGCTCGATCGGTGTGCTGACGAGCGGGTCATCGGCTTTCAGCGGTGTCGGCGACGAGGCAAATGCGGTCACCTACACTTACGACAACGACCTGCTTCTCGCCGGTTCGGCTTCCGTTAAGATCAAGTTCTAACTACGGATTTTTAAACGACAAAACGGCCGGGCACTGCCCGCTCGGTTCATTCGGCGCTCGTCCGGCATTCGGCGGCGCAACAATTGCCCCCAAGATGTTCGCTCCTGTAATTGTGACGTTTTGGCAACAGTTTCTGAACAACCCTCGCGCCACCCGGCCGCCCGGGAACATTGCCCATTTCCCGCCATAAACGCGGCGCACCTCGAATTTGTCTCGGGACACGCGCCAAAAGGCTAGGCGAAGAGGCAGGCCGCACCGCCCGCGGCAAGGACGAGTATGGACACCAGAGCGATCTCCAAGGCCAAGCTGCCGAGCCGCCACGTGACCGTTGGTCCCGAGCGGGCGCCGCATCGCTCCTACCTCTATGCTATGGGGCTGTCGGCGGCCGAGATCGCGCAGCCGCTGGTCGGTGTCGCCAGCTGCTGGAACGAAGCCGCACCCTGCAACATCTCGCTGATGCGCCAGGCGCAAGTGGTCAAGAAGGGCGTGGCGGCGGCCAACGGCACGCCACGCGAATTCTGCACCATCACCGTCACCGACGGCATCGCCATGGGCCATCAGGGCATGAAGTCGTCGCTGGTGTCGCGCGAGGTCATCGCCGACTCGGTCGAGCTCACCATGCGCGGCCATTGCTACGATGCGCTGGTCGGATTGGCCGGTTGCGACAAGTCGCTGCCCGGCATGATGATGGCTATGGTGCGCCTCAACGTACCGTCGATCTTCATCTATGGCGGCTCGATCCTGCCCGGCAGCTACCGTGGCCGGCAGATCACCGTGCAGGACGTGTTCGAGGCGGTGGGCCAGCACTCGGTCGGCACCATCGGCGACGCCGAGCTGCTCGAGATCGAGCAAGCCGCATGTCCTTCGGCCGGCTCCTGCGGCGCCCAGTTCACCGCCAACACCATGGCCACCGTCGCTGAGGCCATCGGCCTGGCGCTGCCCTATTCCTGCGGCGCGCCTGCACCCTACGAGATGCGTGACCGCTTCAATTTCGCTTCCGGCGAAAAGATCATGGAACTGATCGGAAGGAACATCCGCCCGCGCGACATCGTTACCATAGAAGCGTTGGAAAATGCCGCGACCGTGGTCTCGGCCACCGGCGGCTCGACCAACGCGGCGCTGCATCTGCCGGCGATCGCGCACGAGGCCGGGATAAAGTTCGATCTTTTCGACGTGGCCAGGATATTTGAGAAGACACCCTACATCGCCGACCTCAAGCCGGGCGGCAAGTACGTCGCCAAGGACATGTTCGAGGCCGGCGGCATTCCACTCTTGATGAAGACGCTGCTCGACCATGGCTACCTTCATGGCGATTGCCTGACGGTGACTGGCCGCACTTTGGCCGAAAATATGGAACATGTTTCCTGGAATGACAGCCAGGATGTGGTCCGTCCCGCCAACAGGCCGATTACCCAGACCGGCGGGGTCGTGGGCTTGAAGGGTAACCTTGCCCCCGAAGGCGCGATCGTGAAGGTCGCCGGCATGACGGAGCTGAAATTCTCGGGTCCGGCGCGCTGCTTCGATTCGGAAGAGGAATGTTTCGAAGCGGTTACGCATCGCAACTATAGGGAAGGCGAGGTTCTCGTCATCCGCTACGAGGGTCCGCGCGGCGGCCCGGGCATGCGCGAAATGCTGTCGACGACGGCGGCTCTCTACGGCCAGGGCATGGGCGGCAAGGTGGCGCTCATCACCGACGGGCGTTTTTCGGGCGCAACGCGCGGTTTCTGCATCGGCCATGTCGGACCGGAAGCGGCAGTGGGCGGCCCGATCGGGCTGCTTAGGGATGGCGACCTGATCTCGATCGATGCGGTGAACGGCACGATCGAGGTTGCATTGTCCAAAGCCGAACTGGCGGCGAGGGCAAAGGCATGGAAGGCGCGCACCACCGACTATCAGTCGGGCGCGATCTGGAAATACGCACAGACGGTCGGATCTGCCCGCGACGGCGCGGTCACCCATCCCGGCGGTGCCAAAGAAACACACTGCTATGCGGACATCTGAGTTGTTGAGGTCGTCTGTTCTTTCGGCACTGGTTGCGCTCGCCACGTTTGGCGCGACCTTGGGCGCCGTCGGCCAGGCCATGGCCTTCGACGACAAGGTGTTCGACGACAAGACCGGCGTGAAGCCGCAGTCGAGCCCGTGGGCGGTGTTCCAGTTCGGCTTTTCCGCCTACAAAAACGGCCATAAGGAGCAGGCCGCGGAAGCCTATAAATATGCCGCCGAGAACGGCCAGATCGGCGCCACCTGGAAGCTTGCGCGCATGTATGCCGAAGGCGATGGCGTGGCGCGAGACGACTACGCGGCGTTCAAGTTCTTCTCAGAGATCGTCGACCAGGATGTCGAGCCCGGTTCGCCCGAGGAAAGCTATGTTTCGGACGCACTGGTGGCGCTTGGCGACTATCTGAGGAAGGGCATTCCCGGCAGCCCCGTCGAGGAGAACGAGGTGGCGGCCCAGGAATATTACATGCGTGCCGCCGCCAACTACCGCAATCCGAATGCCCAGTTCGAGATGGGCCAGATGTTCCTCAAGGGTGAGGGCGGCGTCAAGGCCAGCGTCAAGCAGGCCGGACGCTGGTTCCAGCTGGCGGCCGAAAAGGGCCATGCGGGCGCGCAGGCGACGCTCGGCAATCTGCTCTTCCAAAGCGGCAAGATCGTGCGGGGGCTGGCGATGATGACCGCGGCGCTCGAACGGGCCTCACCTGCCGACCAGCCATGGATCCGCGGCATGCAGGAAGAAGCGTTTGCCGCCGCCGGCGAAGCCGACCGCCGCACCGCGATCTCGCTGGCCGACGACATCCTCACCAAGGGTGGCGGCGACCAGTAGGCCGGCAGAAATTCCGTTTTGAGATCAATTCTCGTTCGGTTCCGCCGGCATGCCGCTGGGCGCCGGCGTTGAGATCGGCGTGCCTTGCAAATGCGGGGCCGGCGTGTCCTCCGGGCATCCATCCCGCTGCTTTGTCCAGGACGTGTTGTTGAGCACCATCTCGCAACGGGCGAGGTAGCTTTGGCCGGCAGGCGTCAGACAGGCGACCCGGCCGATCTGGAATGATTTGCCGTTGGCAAGGCACTCTGCATCGGCAAAAGCCGGGGTCGCCACCGCCATCGCAAGCGCGCAGCCAATCGGGCAGAGTGCAAATCGAGTAGTCATGGGAACCCCAGCCACCATGATGATTTCCCATCAAGCGCGCGATTTGTGGCGAGAAGAGGTCAACTTATCAATGTGCCGCCGGACAGCAGGTCCGGGTCAGGCTGGCCGCAGCGCCAGATCGATCGCCACCGGCACGTGGTCGGAGGGTTTTTCCCAGGCGCGCACCTGCTTCTCGATCGAAGCCGAGGAAAACCAGTTGGCGGCTTCGGGCGACAGAAGCAAATGGTCGATGCGGATGCCGTTGTTCTTCTGCCAGGCGCCGGCCTGATAGTCCCAGAACGTAAAGACATCCGCGGAGTCGGTGACGGCACGCACGGCTTCGGTGAAGCCGAGATTCTTCAGCCGCCGGAACGCCTGCCGCGTCGCGGGCTGGAACAGTGCATCGCTTAGCCAGTTTTCCGGATATTTCGCGTCGATTGGCTCGGGGATGACATTGTAGTCGCCGGCCAGGACCAGCGGCTCTTCCAGAGCAAGCCGCTCCTCGGCCCAGCGCTCAAGTCGCGACATCCACGAAAGCTTGTAGGAGAACTTCTTCTCGTCGTCGATCGGGTTGCCGTTCGGCAGGTAGATCGAGGCAACGCGCAAGGCGCCCTTGTCGGTCGAGAACACGCCCTCGATGAAACGCGCCTGTTCGTCGGCATCGTCGCCCGGCAAGCCGCGATTGATCTCATCGAAACGCAGCTTCGACAGGATGGCGACGCCGTTGAAGCCTTTTTGGCCGTAAGTCTCGACATTGTAGCCGAGCGCCTCGATCTCGGCGCGAGGAAACTGCTCGTCGACCGTCTTGATCTCCTGCAGGCAGGCGATGTCGGGCGCGCTTTCCGTCAGCCAATGGGTCAAATTGCCGATGCGGGCGCGAACGCCGTTGATGTTCCAGGTGACGATTTTCATGGCGGCCTCGATAGGCTGGTGATCCGGAGACTAGCGATCCGGTGGATGACGTTCGACAAGGCCGATCGTATTGCCTGCCGGGTCCTTTAGGAAGGCCATCCATTCGCTTTCCCCGGCTTGGCCGAACAGGCCTTCGGTGTCGCGATGAACGAGCGCCGGCGGCGCGGTGAAGGGGATGCCGGCGGCCTTTGCCGAAGCGTGGAATTCTTCGAGGCCCGATATATCGAGATAGACGGTGCCGGCCGGCAGGCCGTCGGTGAAAAGCAGGCGCACGTCACCGGCCAGGATGAAGGCGATGCCCGGAGGGTCGAAACGCGCGTGCAGGCTCATGCCGAGCACTTCGCGCCAGAACGCCAGCGTCGCATCGAGGTCGCGCCCGGCGGAAAGCGCGACCTGACGGACCGCGCCGACACGGCGCATGCTCATTCACTCCCGAAAGGTTGGGGTTCGGCATTTTCCGCGAGTGTTTGCTCTATCATCCATCGCAGGTGCGATGCCTGCTCGCGCGTTGCATTCTCGTCCATCCAATCACAGCCGTTGTAAAGGTCTCCAAGCCAGTGTGGAAAATCGTATTTGTCCTCGATCGGCGACACCATACGGCAGACCTGAAAGGGTTCCAGGTCGCTGTCAAGGTAAGTCCGAATGCGTCGAAGGAACAGCTTACGTGCTATTTCCTTGGCTTCATCGGACTTGTCGTTGAAATCGGGAAAATACCGCGCGATCAGCGATCTCAAATGGCCATGAGCTTTCGCAAGATTAACGGCATTCCGCGGATTGCACCGCACGAGCTGCACATAGTCAGCATCGTCTGCGTAGACCCGAGCTGCCTTGTGATGGTTGGCCCAACCAACGATATCGACATCGGAAATTGCTTCTATCTCGCGGGCGACAAGGACCGTCATCGGATCCTCAAGGCCCTCGAGGAGCGGCTTCATATTTTCAAATACTGAAGCTGGTGCCGCAGCCGCAGGAGGCGACCGCATTCGGGTTTCTGATCTGGAACGACTGGCCCATCAGATCGTCGACGAAATCGATTACCGAGCCGCCCATGTAGACCAGCGACAGGTCGTCGATAAGTACGGTGGCGCCGTCCTTTTCGATGGCGACGTCGTCGTCATTGCGCCTGTCGACCAGGTCGAACTTGTAGGAGAAGCCGGAACAGCCGCCGCCCTCGACCGAAACGCGCAGCGCCGTCTTACCGGCTTCGCTCGCCACAATCTTGGCGATCCGCCTGGCGGCGGCGTCGGTCATCTCGACTTTCATGGCGGTCTTGGCATCAGCGCCCATGGGCGTCACCTTGCATTCGGTTTCGTATGATAGGTATGAAGCGCGACGGGGCAAGTCAACTGCGGCATACGCTATGACCAACGAGTTGGGCGACATCGGATTCGGCTATCGGCCGCGCGCGGCCTATGCCAGCGACCCGGCAAAGTCGCGCGGGCGGCTGTACGATGAGGTGGAAAGCCCGACGCGCACGCCGTTCCAGCGCGACCGCGACCGCATCATCCATTCGACGGCGTTCCGCCGGCTGAAGCACAAGACGCAAGTGTTCGTCGCGCACGAAGGCGACCATTACCGCACGAGGCTGACGCATTCGATCGAGGTCGCGCAAATCGCACGCGCTCTGGCGCGGGCGCTGCGCGGCGACGAGGACCTGGCCGAGGCGGTGGCCCTGGTGCACGACTTCGGCCACACGCCCTTCGGCCATACCGGCGAGGACGCGCTGAATGAGAAGATGGCCGCCTGGGGCGGATTCGACCACAATGCACAGTCGCTGCGTGTGGTGACGCGGCTGGAGCGGCGCTATGCCGAGTTCGATGGGCTGAACCTCACCTGGGAAACGCTGGAGGGGCTGGTCAAGCATAATGGCCCACTGACCGATGCCAAAGGCAAAGGGCTGAAGGGGCCGGTGCCGCAGGCAATCCGCGACTATTCCGAACTGCACGACCTCGAGCTCGACCGCTTCGCCGGTATCGAGGCGCAGTGCGCGGCAATTGCCGACGACATCGCTTACAACACCCACGACATCGATGACGGGCTGAGGGCAGGGCTGTTGACGCTCGATATGCTGGAGGGCGTTTCGCTGCCGGGGTCGATCCTCAAGGGCGTGCGTCAGCGCTATCCGGCGCTCGATGACGTACGCACCGGCCACGAGCTGATGCGCCGGCAGATCACCATCATGGTCGAGGACGTGATCGTCTCGACGACGGCCAATCTGGCGCGCATCAAGCCTGACAGCGCCGAAGCGGTAAGGGCGGCCGGCGAGACGATGGTGAGCTTCTCCGCCGAGACGGCCGTATCGGAAAAGGAGCTGAAGGCCTTTCTTTACAAGCATCTCTACCGGCACGCGGACGTCATGCGGGTGCGCGCCGATGCCGACCAGATCGTCAGGGACCTGTTCGACGTCTATTTCGCCGATCCGCGCGCCATGCCGGATGGCTGGCGCGAAGGGCTCGACCGGGCAGAGGACCGCGTCAAGGCGCGCAGTGTTGCCGATTTCCTGGCCGGCATGACGGACACTTATGCGCTCAAGGAACACCGGCGTTTGTTTGACCATACGCCGGATTTGGGCTAGGGCGGGCTCGATTTTGCCGGCCAACGCGCCGGATCCCTGCAAAACCGTCAGAGCCACAGCAATGAACATCTTCGCCGATTTCAACGCGCGAATCATAAAGGCCGTCGAAGCGCTTGATTTGAAAGACAAGGATGGGGTGTCGCCGGACCTGTCGCGCATCGCCGTCGAGCCGCCGCGCGATGCCAGCCACGGCGACCTCGCGACCAACGCTGCCATGGTGTTGGCCAAGCCGACCGGCCAGAACCCGCGCGCGCTGGCCGAAAGGCTGGCCGAGGCGGTGCGCGCCGACGAGGATATCGCGGCCGCCGAGATCGCCGGCCCGGGCTTCGTCAATCTCAGGCTCAAGGACGGTTTCTGGCAGGCGCATCTGACGACGCTGCTCGGCGAAGGCCGCAATTACGGCCGCTCGACTGTCGGCGGCGGCAAGAAAACCAATGTCGAATATGTCTCGGCCAACCCGACCGGGCCGATGCATGTCGGCCATTGCCGAGGTGCCGTGGTCGGCGACGCGCTCGCCAATCTGATGGCCTTCGCCGGGTATGACGTGACCAAGGAATATGTCATCAACGATGCCGGTTCGCAAATTGACGTGCTCGGACGCTCGGTCATGCTGCGCTATCGCGAGGCGCTTGGCGATGAGATCGGCGAGATTCCGGCCGGGCTTTATCCAGGCGACTATCTGATCCCCGTTGGTCAAGCGCTGGCCAGCGAATTCGGCCGCTCCCTGCTGCAGATGCCGGACGAGGAGGCGCTTGCCATCGTCAAGGACAGGACGATCGATGCGATGATGACGATGATCCGCGAGGATCTGGCGCTGCTCAACGTGCATCACGACGTCTTCTTCTCCGAGCGGACGCTGCATGCCAACAATGCGAAGAAGATCCGCTCGGCGATCAGCGACCTGACGCTGAAGGGCCACATCTATAAGGGCAAGCTGCCGCCGCCCAAGGGCGAGAAGCCGGAGGACTGGGAGGACCGCGAGCAGACGCTGTTTCGCTCGACCGCAGTCGGAGACGACATGGATCGGGCGCTGGTCAAGTCGGATGGCACCTTCACCTATTTCGCCGCCGATGTCGCTTACCTCAAGGACAAGGTCGATCGCGGCTTCGTCGATCTGATCTATGTGCTTGGCGCCGACCATGGCGGCTATGTGAAACGGCTGGAAGCGCTTGCCCGGGCAATTGCCGGCGACGAGGTCAAGCTTACCGTGCTGCTTTGCCAGCTGGTGAGGCTGTTTCGCGCCGGCGAGCCGGTTCGCATGTCGAAGCGGTCGGGCGAGTTCGTGACCTTGCGCGAAGTGGTCGAGGAGGTCGGCCGCGACCCGATCCGCTTCATGATGCTCTATCGCAAGAACGACGCGCCGCTCGACTTCGACTTCGCCAAGGTGACCGAGCAGTCGAAGGATAATCCCGTATTCTACGTGCAGTATGCCTCGGCGCGCTGCCATTCGGTGTTCCGGCAGGCGAGCGAGCAGTTGGGCGAGGCCATGTTCGACCGCAACCAGCTGGCCGCCGAAGTGGCTTTGCTGACCGACGAGGGTGAGATCGGCCTGATCAGGAAGCTCGCCGAATATCCTCGGCTGATCGAAGCCGCGGCCCTCGCGCTCGAGCCCCATCGGCTGGCATTTTACCTCTACGAACTCGCTTCCAGCTTCCACGGACACTGGAACCGGGGCACCGACAATCCCGACTTACGTTTTGTTAAGGTTAACGACCGACAATTGACGTATGCCAGACTAGGGCTGGTGCAGGCTGTTTCGGACGTTTTGACGTCCGGCCTGACGCTGATCGGAGCCAATGCGCCCACCGAAATGCGTTAGGTTTGAGTAAAAAACCTGTCACCTTTTGCCCACATTGCGCTGGTAAGGGCCAACCCTACGCGACGTCCATGGCGTCCGAATGAGTGCGAGTTCGGGAACAATAATGGCAGACAGAACCCAGCTGAGAGCAGCCGACCACAACGACATCGCCAACGATGATCCGTTCGCGGAACTGACCAGGATCATGGGGTTCGACCCGCGCCAGCCGGTCAAACCGCAAACGCCGGCCCAGCCGAAAACCGCTGCCGCCGAACCGTCGGTGGACGAGGGCGATTTCGAGATCGATCTCGAGAAGGAGTTGATGGGCGAATTCGGCGCCGACGCCAATGATAATGCTTCCCCTGCCAAGCTTCGCGAGCCGACACCCGAACCGACCGCCGCCGACGAAATGGAGGACGCGCTTGCTGCCTCATTCGAACAGGATTTCGCGTTCGACGACAGTGCGGTGGATGATGTTGCTCCTGTTGCGGCCGCTCCTGTTGCCGCCGACGAAATTGCCTCCGGCCCCGAAAGGGCGTTCGCTCCCGCTGTCGAGCCGGAGTTCGATGAAGAGTTCGATAACGCCGTCGCCGGCTCGCTCGAAGACGTGTCGCCGTTCGAGGACGACCTTTCGAGTGACGACGAACTTGCCGCCTCGCTCGACCAGGATTTTCGGCTCGACGACGATGTGACCGGCGAGGACGAACCCAGGGCCGCGGCCGAGGCGATCGAGCCGGTCGACGAGTCCGCCTTGGACCAGGAGTTCGACGACGCCGTGGCAAGCTCGCTCGAAGACGAGCTGATGCTCGAAGAGCATGAGCCGATGGAGCAGGCGGTCGCCGTTGAAACGGCGGCGCAAGCGGCCGCGCCTGCGTTCGATGACGCGTTCGACGACGCGGTTGCAAGCTCGCTCGAAGACGAGCCGATGTTCGACGAGCAGGAGCCGGCTGATAACGCCGCCCCGGCATCGCCGGTTGAGGCGGCCGATGAGAATTTTGCCGGCCATGCCGATGATGCCATGGCCGATGTCGACATGGACTTCGACGTTCGCGCGAACGAGCCTGCCGAAATCGAAGAACCAGAGTTTATCGAAGAGCTGTCGATCGAAGAGCCAGAGGCCGCCCGGCTTTCCGGCACGGCCGCTGAAGCGGCGCTCGACGACGATTTCGATCTGAGCTTCGACGATGCGCCTGCCGAGCACCCCGAACAGCCCGTAGCGCAGGTCGTTGCAGCCGAACCCGCGGCCCAGGCCGCCGCTGTCGTCCCAACGGCCCCAGTGGCCGAGGAACGCAGCCTGGAGGACGAACTGAACGCGCTGTTGGGTGCGATGAGCACACGGCCGGCACAAGCGGTCAACGAACCTCAGACAAGCCAGCAGGAACGTCAGACAAACCAGCAGCCTGCCCAGAAGCCCGTGATGGCTGTTCAGCAGCCCATCGCGCCGGTAATTCAGAAGCCAGCAGTGGCTGCTGAACAGCCAATGGCGGCGGTCAAAGACGTCGCCAACGACCCGGTGCATGCTGTCGACGAGCTGGATTGGGAACTCGACGAGCACGAGCCCGCTGAGCCGCCGCAGTCCAGTGCCGCCGATGACGCCGATCTTGGCAGTGTCCTCCTCGATGAGCTTGAAGGCGAGGATTTCGGTGTTGAAGCCGCTGCCGGACCTGCGGGTGATTTAGACAACAATGCGCTCGACGCCGACTTCGCCAGGAACATCGGCCTGGATCATGACTCGGCCGACAAGAGTGCGGCAGCTGCTGCCGAAGAAGACCCGCTCGATGCGCTGAACTGGCTGACGACACGCGCCACGCCGCCCGAGCCGGCCCGCTCGTGGAGCCGCGTGACGCCGGTCGCACAGCCTCAACCCGCTTTTGCAAGCCAGCCGGTGGCTTCGGCGCGTCCGGCACCACCGCCGCAGCCGGCTGCAACGCCGTCCTATCGGGCCGCACCGGTCGAAGAGAGGCCGTCCTATGAAGGCCAGGTATCCCGTGAAGATAGGTCATCCTATGAAGATCGGCCCGCCTACATGGAAGCTGCGCCAAGCTCGCATCAACAGCCTTCCGCCTATGACGAGATGCCCGATGTCGAGACGGTCGACGTGCCCGAGCGCGTCGTGGCGCTGGCGGACGATCTCGACATTCCGGAGCTCAACTTCGACGATGACGAGCCGGTGGCGCCCGCCTACGACGATCTCGATGCCGATTTTGCCAGCCTTCTCACCGAAATGAATGCCACGGATATAGCGCCGGCCCCGGTGCGCAGTGCTGGCTATGACGATGAATACGATGCCGGCTTCGCGTCTGGCTACAAGCAAGATCGCGGCGAGACGCGCGCCTATGGCGCAAAGCCTGCGGTAGCCCCTGTCAGCCCGGCAGCCGCTTCCTATGCAGATGCAGCGGACGGTTTCGATCTGGGCCCATTGCCCGGCGGCCAGCCGGTTTCGCAAGCCGACGATTTCACCTTCGATGAGCTCGACTACGATCCCGAACTGGACGAGGAGATGTCAGTTCCCGGCCTCGCCGAACGCGAGGCCGAAAGGCAGCCGCGCAGGCGCGGGCTGCTGATAGGTGCGGTGGTCGGCGCCGTTGCGATCGCCGGAGGCCTTGGCGCCTTTGCGTTGACCCTCGGCGGCAAGAGCGGCGGCGATGCGCCGGTCATCGTCAAAGCCGACAACAGGCCGATCAAGATCAAGCCGGAAAATCCAGGCGGCACTGTCGTGCCGAACCAGGACAACAAGGTTTATGACGCTGTGGCCAAGGGCGCCAAGCCCGCCGAGCCGGTTCAGCAGAAGCTGGTCACCAACACCGAAGAGCCTGTGGACCTGAAGGCCAACGAACCGGAGAGCCGCGTCGTCGATCTTTCGCCCAATGACCCCGATGCCGCAGACGATATCGACGCACCCGGCACCGAGGCGTCTGATAGCAATGCGTCTGGCACCAACGCGCCTGACACCAATGCACTTGGCGCCAGTGCGGCTGGCGCTACCGACACCGCCGCCGCACCGGCGCCCAAGTCCGAGGATCGCATCGCGCAGGTTCTGCAGGAGGCCGAGAAGGGTGCCGAGACCGTCGCCGTTGCGCCGCGCAAGGTACGGACCATGGTCGTGAAACCTGACGGCTCGCTGGTGGCGCGCGAGGATCCGGCGCCAGCCGCCCCGCAGATGGCCGCTGCCGAGCCGACCGATCCGGCGCCGCAGCACGTGGCTCCGGCCGCCCAGGCGGACGCCGCCGCGCAGACCGGCACCGTGCCCCTGATCGACCAAATGACAAGCGACCCGAAGATTGGCGACCCGAAGATTGGCGACCAGCCGAGTGGCGATCAGGCGAGCGGCGATCAGGCCGAAGCCTCCAAGCTGCAGCCGGCGCCCAAGCCCGAGACAAAGGCTGAAGCCAAGGCCCAGGCGTCAGCCAGCAAGCAGTCGGCCACCACCCCGGCCACGGTTCCGGTGGCGCCGCAGCGCCCGTCCGACCAGCCGGTCGACGTGGTCGGCGAGGTCAAGCCCGATCAGGTTGCTTCCATCGATCCGGCCGCTGCCGGCGCTGGTTCGTGGTCGATACAGATCGCTTCGCAGCCGACAGTCGAAAGCGCCCAGGCGACTTACCAGGATCTGCAGCGCCGCTACGGCAGCGTGCTTTCCGGCCGCACCGCCAACATCGTCAAGGCCGAGATTGCCGGCAAGGGCACCTTCTACCGCGTCCGCGTTCCGGCGCAGTCTCGCAACGAGGCGATCAAACTGTGCACCAGCTACAAGGCTGCCGGCGGCAATTGCTTCGTGTCCCACTAACGGCACCAAAGCCCTCGAAAAGCCGGCGCCCGCGCCGGCTTTTTTGCGTGAAAGGAAACCTTTGGAGGCAATCGCGGGCGATTCCCTTTGTCGTCGCGAAGCTCTAAACTGTTCCGCATGACCGAATCAAAATCCATGATCCTCGGCTGCGCCGGGAAATCACTGAGCCGCGACGAGATCCGTTTCTACCGCAACGAATGCCCGTGGGGTTTCATCCTGTTTGCGCGCAATATCGGCGAGACCGAGCAGATCCGCGATCTGGTCGCAGCCATGCGCGACTGCGTCGGGCGTGCGGACGCGCCGGTATTCATCGACCAGGAGGGCGGCCGCGTGCAGCGCCTGCGGCCGCCGCTGGCGCCAAACTATCCGGCTGCCGGTGCACTCGGCGCCTTGTGGCGCGACGACTATGACGCCGGCACCCGTGCCGCATGGCTGATGGCGCGGCTGCATGCCTTCGACCTGCTGCGCTACGGCATCACGGCGGATTGCCTGCCGGTGCTCGACGTGCCGATCGAGGGCGCCAGCGACGTCATCGGCGCGCGCGCTTATGGCAAGGAGCCGCGCGCCGTTATCGAATTGGGTCGCGCCGCGGCGGAAGGCCTGATGGCGGGCGGCGTGCTGCCGGTGATGAAGCATATTCCCGGTCATGGAAGGGCCTTCGCCGATACGCATTTCGAACTGCCGACCGTCGACGCCTCGATCGGCGACCTGCAGCGGCATGATTTTGCGCCATTCAGGGAGCTCAACCATTTGCCGATGGCGATGACGGCGCATGTCGTCTATAGCGCGATCGACCCGAAGAACCCGGCCACCACATCCGGCAAGGTCATCGAAAAGATCATCCGCGGCGAAATCGGCTTCGACGGTCTGTTGATGAGCGACGACACTTCGATGAAGGCACTTTCTGGGGATTTCCCGTCAAAGGCGGCCGCTATCCTTGCGGCGGGCTGCGATCTGGTCCTTCACTGCAACGGCGTGTTCGAGGAGATGGCCGGCATTGCATCGCGAACGACCGGGCTTGAAGGCAAGTCGTTTGAGCGCGCGGAGCGGGCGCTGACCTATATCAGGAACCGTGACGTTGCGGACGAGACCGAGATTCGGGCCGAATTTGCCAGTTATTTCGACGCGGTAGCCTAGCATCAAAGGAAGCGAAGTGGCGGAAGCATTGGACCTGAAGGCCGGCAAGGCCGCACCGATGGACCGCTTGTGGGCCGAGAATGACGATTCCCGGCTGACCGGCGATCCGGCGTTGGTCGTCGATGTGGCCGGTTTCGAAGGTCCGCTCGATCTTCTGCTGCATCTTGCCCGCAATCAGAAGGTCGACCTGTCGCGCATCTCGATCCTGGCGCTGGCCGAACAGTATCTGGCGTTCGTCGAGAAGGTGAGGGCGCTGAGGCTGGAGCTTGCCGCCGACTATCTGGTGATGGCAGCGTGGTTGGCGTTTCTCAAGTCGAAGCTCCTGATCCCCAAGCAGCCCGGCGACGAAGGCGAAAGCGGCGAGGAACTGGCGGCGGTGCTGCAGTTCCGGCTGAAGCGGCTGGAGGCCATGCGCGACGCGGCGGCACGGCTGGTCAACCGCAACCGGCTCGGACGCGACGTCTTTGCACGCGGCATGCCGGAGATGGTGATCGTCGAGAAGCGCAATGCCTATTCGGCCTCGCTCTATGACCTGTTGACCGCCTATGCCCAGCAACGCCAGAAGCAGGCGATCACCAATGTGACGATTGCCAGGCGCGGCGTGTGGTCGCTCAAGGATGCGCGCGACGTGCTGACCAGGCTGATCGGGTCGCTGCGCGACTGGACGGCGCTCGACAGTTTCCTGGTCGAATATCTGGCCGGCCCGGAAGAGCGGCGCACCGCGGTTGCCAGCTCGTTTGCGGCGACGCTGGAACTGGTGCGCGAAGGCAAGATGGAAATGCGGCAGGACCAGGTTTTCGCGCCGCTTTATCTGCGCGGCCGCGCCCAGGCCATCAAGATAGTCGAGGGGACATCATGAGCGAACGCGCCAACGCTTCGGTCATTCCGTTCAAGGTCGACGACGACGCCGAGCAAGGCGCGGTCGCCGAGAACCCGGCACAAAATCAGGGGCAGAATTTGTCGCGGAATCCTGGCGAGCGGCTGCATATGGCGGAGGCCGTACGGATGGCCGAGGCGATCGTATTCGCCAGCGCCGAGCCGGTCAGCGAAAAACAGCTCACTTCGCGGCTGCCCGACGGCATCAACATTGCCGCGGCAATGGCCGAACTGCAGCAGATCTATGCGCGGCGCGGCGTCAATCTGGTGCGCGTCGGCGATGCCTGGGCGTTTCGCACCGCCGGCGACCTCGCCTTCCTGATGAGCCGTGACACGGTGCAGCAGCGCAAACTGTCCCGCGCTGCCCTCGAAGTGCTGGCGATCATCGCCTACCACCAGCCGGTAACGCGCGCCGAGATCGAGGACATCCGCGGCGTCGAAACGTCAAAGGGGACGCTCGACACGCTGATGGAGACCGAATGGGTGAGGATGCGCGGCCGGCGCCGCACGCCCGGCCGTCCCGTCACCTATGGCACGACCGATATTTTCCTCGACCATTTCGCACTGGAGGAGATACGCGATCTCCCCGGCATGGAGGAATTGAAGGGTGCGGGGCTGCTGTCCGGCCGTATGCCGTCGAATTTCTCGGTGCCGCTGCCGCCGGCCGACCCCGATGCGCTCACCGACGACGAGGATCCGCTGACCGATATCGACCTCGAGGAACTCGGTCTTTTGACGCCGCGCGTCACGGAAGATTGAGCCGAGCGCCATCTTAAAGCCACAGGCAGGATGGAACTGCGCCGATTGGTAGCGGGCCGCCGTGCCGAAAGTGCGTGACTTCGGCGACTCATTCATGAACTCTGTCGCAGTTCTGTTTGAATCCGAACCCGAAAGCGCATAGATCAGCGTCTGGGAAACCGTTCGAGAGAGATTTGCTATGGGTTCATTTTCGATTTGGCACTGGATGATCGTTCTGGTGATCGTGCTGCTGGTCTTCGGCCGCGGCAAGATCCCCGAGCTGATGGGCGACATGGCCAAGGGCATCAAGAGCTTCAAGAAGGGCATGGCGGACGACGAGACTGCTGAGGACAAGCGCACCGTCGAACACCGTGCCGACGAAACCGTTTCGGTACCGAAGGAAAAGGCCAGCAAAGGCTGAGCCCAAACTTTAGTCGGAACGTATAGCCATGTTCGAAGTCGGCTGGACCGAGATGCTGGTGATCGCGATCGTCATGATCGTGGTCGTCGGGCCCAAGGATTTGCCCAACATGCTGCGCACCTTCGGTCGCACGACGGCGAAGCTGCGCGCCATGGCTTCCGATTTCCAGCGGCAGTTCAACGACGCGTTGAAGGAAGCCGAACTCGACGACGTCAAGAAGTCGGTCGATTCGCTGAGAAGTCTCAATCCGGCAGCCGAGATCAGGAAGCAGCTCAATCCATTCGAACAGGCCGCCGCCGACGTCCGTTCCGGCGTCGATGCCGTGATGAAACCCAAGCCGGCCGTCGATGCCGCCGCTTCGACGGAGCAGGCAGCCGAGCCGCTGAACAACGGCGCAACGACGATGCCGGGCGTCAGCCCGCCGGAGCCGACGCCGGCCACGCCGATTTTTCCGGCGATGACGGACGAGTCCGTCGTGGCGCCGGCCGTGCAGGCGCAAACGGCTGCAGCGGCAGTGCCGCAAAAAGCATCTGCGGCAAGGAAGAAGCCGGCGCCCGTGAAAGCCGCGGCCGCCGCGCCGGCCAAGCCGGCAAAGACCGCTGCGCCAAAGGCCGCCGCAAAAGCTGAGCCGAAACCGCAGTCGTCAGCAGCGAAGAAGCCGGCGGCAGCAGCGAAGAAGCCGGCCGCCAGGAAAACGGCGGGAGCCGCCAAGTGAGCGTTTCGGACAAGGAAAAGGACGAGATCGAAAAATCGTCGGCTCCGCTGATGGAGCACCTGATCGAGCTGCGCCGGCGGTTGATCTGGTCGATCGGCGGTTTTTTCGTCGCCTTCCTGGTCTGCTTCTTTTTCGCCAAGCGGCTGTTCAACCTTCTGGTCATTCCGTTTAAATGGGCCACGCAATGGGCCGGGCTCGACCCGCACAAGGTCGAGCTGATCTATACGGCGCCACAGGAATTCTTCTTTACCCAGGTCAAGCTCGCCATGTTCGGCGGCATGGTCATAGCGTTTCCGCTGATCGCCACGCAGATCTACAAATTCATCGCGCCCGGCCTCTACAAGAACGAACGCAATGCCTTCCTGCCGTTCCTGATCGCCTCGCCGATCCTGTTCCTGATGGGCGCGTCGCTGGTCTATTTCTTCTTCACGCCGATGGTGATGTGGTTTTTCCTCGCAATGCAGCAGACCGGCACCAATGACCAGGTGCAGATTTCGCTGCTGCCGAAAGTGTCCGAATATCTCAGTCTGATCATGACGCTGATCTTCTCCTTCGGCCTGGTGTTCCAGCTGCCGGTAGTGACAAGCCTGATGACGCGGGTCGGCATGCTGTCGTCCACGGCCCTTGCCGAGAAGCGCAAATGGGCCATCGTCATTGCCTTCGTCGTGGCGGCGGTGCTGACGCCGCCCGACCCGATGAGCCAGATCGGCCTCGCCATTCCGACGATCCTGCTCTACGAGGTCTCGATCTGGTCGGCCCGGCTGATCGAGCGCAGCAAGGAGCGCGACCGTGTGGCTCGCGAAAAACAGGACGCCACGGAAGAGGTGGCCGACAAGCCGGCGGACGCGTCATCGACGTAGGTTCGGTTGAAGCGGACAGCATCTTTCTTCCGACCGCTGCAACTTTGTTCTTGCTTTGTGCCGGCAGCTATGCTACTAATTTGGCTAGGGTGCCAATTGGCTCCAAAAACCCGCCCACTCAGGGCGGGTTTTTTTGTTTCTTCCTTTTGAAGTTCCGGTGTTGCCGCCTGAGGTCGGCGGGACAGCGCCCCCCTCTGTCCTGCCGGACATCTCCCCCACTTGGGGGGAGATTGGCAACTTCGCCGATGGCTTGCTTTTTCAGCGCCGGAGATTGGCGAAAGCCGCAGTGACGGCCGATCTCCCCACCCGTGGGGGAGATGTCCGGCAGGACAGAGGGGGCGCGAAGGAACTCTGCCTTGACGCCTTGCATCGATGCGGTTTACCCCCTCTGGTCTTTGTTTTGGGCATGTCATTGCCCCAAACCGCTGCGCACTTTTGGGCGACATGCCCTCTGAGGACGAACAGATCATGCTTGACATCAAATGGATTCGCGACAACCCGAAGGCCCTTGTCGAAGCGCTCCAGAAGCGCTCTTGGTCGGCTGAGGATGCGCGGTCCACGGTCGACGACCTGATCGCGGCGGATGAGGCGCGGCGCGAGCATCTGACCGAGCTGCAGGCCAGACAAGAACGCCGCAACGCCGTCTCGAAGGAGATCGGCAATGCCATGCGCTCGGGCGACGCCGCTCTTGCCGAAAGGCTGAAGGCCGAGGTCGGCGAGATCAAGGCCTTCATCCAGAATGGCGAGGCGCGCGAGCGCGAGCTCGACAAGGCGCTGAACGATGTGTTGGCAGTGCTGCCAAACGTGCCGTTCGACGACGTGCCGGTCGGCAAGGACGAGCACGACAACGTCGTCAAGCGCGTCGTTGGCGAGGTGCTGACGCGGCCGAACTGGGTGAAGGAGCATTTCGAGATCGGCGAAGCGCTCGGCATGATGGATTTCGAGCGGGCAGCACGGCTTTCCGGCTCGCGCTTCACCGTGCTCAAAAGCGGCCTGGCGCGGATGGAACGCGCGCTCGGCCAGTTCATGCTGGATCTGCACACCACCGAGCACGGCTATGTAGAGATCCAGCCGCCGTTGATGGTGCGCGACGAGGTGCTTTTCGGAACCGGGCAACTGCCGAAATTCGAGGAGGATTTATTCTTCGTTCGGCACGGGGACGGCAGGCTTGGCCTGATCCCAACCGCCGAAGTGCCGCTCACCAATCTCGTTCGCGACGAGATCACGCCGCACGAAAAACTGCCGCTGCGCTATACGGCGCTGACGCCGTGCTTCCGCTCCGAGGCGGGCTCGGCCGGGCGCGACACGCGCGGAATGCTGCGCCAGCACCAGTTCTACAAGGTCGAACTGGTGTCGATCACCGACCAGGAGACTTCGGTTGCCGAGCATGAGCGCATGACCGAATGCGCCGAGAAGGTGCTGAAGCGGCTCGGCCTGCCGTTCCGCACCGTGACGCTGTGCACCGGCGACATGGGCTTTGGCGCGCGCAAGACCTACGACATCGAGGTCTGGCTGCCCGGCCAGAATGCCTATCGCGAGATATCGTCGTGCTCGGTATGCGGCGATTTCCAGGCGCGGCGCATGGACGCCCGCTACAAGGACAAGGACGGCAAGGGCAACCGCTTCGTCCACACGCTGAATGGTTCGGGCACCGCCGTCGGCCGCGCTCTCATTGCCGTCATCGAAAATTACCAGAACGAGGACGGCAGCGTAACCATTCCTGAAGCGCTTAGGCCTTACATGGGCGGTCTGGAAAAGATCGAATCGAAATAATGCGCATCCTTCTGACCAACGACGACGGCATCCATGCCGAGGGCCTTGCATCACTCGAACGCATCGCGCGCACGCTGTCGGACGACGTCTGGGTGGTGGCACCGGAACAGGATCAGTCCGGCTATGCGCATTCGCTGTCGATCTCGGAGCCGCTGCGGCTCAGGAAAATCGGCGAAAAGCACTTTGCGGTGCGCGGCACGCCGACCGACTGCGTCATCATGGGCGTGAAGAAGATCCTGCCCGAAGCGCCTGACCTGATCCTGTCCGGCGTCAATTCCGGCGCCAACATCGCCGACGACGTCACCTATTCGGGCACGGTCGCCGGCGCCATGGAAGGCGCGCTGCTCGGCGTGCGCTCGATCGCCATCAGCCAGGCCTATTCCTATGTTGGCGAGGACCGCGTCGTTCCCTACGAGACCGCCGAAGCGCTGGCGCCGGCGCTGCTCGAAAAGCTCGTCGCCATGCCATTGCCGGACGGCGTGCTGCTCAACGTCAATTTTCCGAATTGCGAGCCGCAAGAGATCGCCGGAACTGTGGTTACTTCGCAGGGCAAGCTGGTCCACAGCCTGTGGGTCGACGAGCGGCGCGACGGGCGCGGCCTGCCATACTACTGGCTACGCTTCGGCCGCGAGCCCGTCGAGGGCAAGCAAGGCACCGACCTCCATGCCTTGCGCAATCGGCTGGTGTCGGTGACGCCGCTGCAGCTCGATCTCACCGCGCATGAAATCCGCGATCAACTGGCCAAGGCGCTCGCATGAACTCAAACCACGCTGCAACGGTCGACGAGCGCGAAGGTTTCGCTGCCTTCCTGCTTCGCCTGCGCGGCAGGGGCACGGTGCCGAAGGCGCTGATCGCCGCCTTTGAGGCGACGCCGCGGCGCGGCTTTCTGTCTCCGCATTTTCACTCCATAGCCTGGTCGGACCGTATGCTGCCGATCGAATGCGGCGAGGCCATCGAAGGCGCCGACCTGCAGGCGGCGGTGATCGCGGCACTTGCCATCGAGCCGGGCAACCGCGTGCTCGAGATCGGCACCGGGTCGGGCTACACGGCGGCGGTGATGTCGCGGCTTGCCGCGCGGATCGTCACCATCGACCGTTACAAGACGCTGGCCGAACAGGCCCGGCAGCGCCTTGAGGCACTCGCCATCGGCAATGTCATCGTGCGTCAGGCGGACGGTTCCAACGGGCTGGCCAACGAAGCGCCGTTCGACCGCATCGTTGCCTGGGCGGCCTTCGACAGCCTGCCGCGCTTTCTCCTCGATCAATTGTCGAGCGGCGGCATCGTCATCGCGCCGATCGGACCCGACGAGGGCGAGCAGGTGCTGGCCAAGCTTACCAAGGTCGGCAGCCGCTTCGAACGCGAGGATATCGGCCTGGTGCGCCTGCAGCCGATCCTGCACGGTGTCGCCGCCGTCATCTAGGCTGTGTCGATATTCAGGTGAGGTCGGCCTGCAAATGGCGGCTTCCTCCGCTTCCGGTGCTCACGTACCCAAAAGTACGCTCCGCTCCGGTTCTCGGAACCCACCATTTTCGGCTCGGCCTGACCTGAATCTCGGCACACCCGGCGCCCGGATCCTCGAATATTTTAAGAAAATTTGCGTCTGATTCTACAGGTTTAACCGACCGGTAACATTAACGCGCTTTAATCACACTCAGTTGTACCGGGTCTGTGCGGGTTAGTGCGATGCAATTCAGTGTTTTGAAGGCAAACGGACGCAATCTGGCGCGTGGCTGCGCCGTCCTCATGATCGCAGGCGCTGCGACGGGGTGTAGTTCCCAGGTGGCGCGGTTCAACAGCGTCGACGACGTGTTCACCGCCTCGACCAACAACCAGCGCGCCATCATCGACAAGCAGGATGCTGCCCAGCCCTATCCGGGCGATGTTGCGGCCGCGCCGATCGACGGCAGCCACACCCAGTCGGTCAGCCGCTCAAGCCTCGAACCGGTCACGGCACAGCAGTTGCCGCCGCCGGCTCCCGCGCTGGCACCTGCCGCCCGTCCGGTGCGTACCGCTGCCGCGCCGGCCCTGGCGCCTGCCGCTCCTCGTGTCGACAGGACGGCAACCGGCACCGTCGCTCCGGCGGCAAGGCCGTTCAAGAACGCCGAGCCCGACGCGCCGCGCATGGCGACGGCCGCCGGCGCGCCACATGCAACCGAGATCGTCGTCAAGGACGGCGAGACCATTTCCGGCCTGTCACGGCGCTACGGCGTGCCGGCCGATGCCATCATGAAAGTCAACGGGCTGAGCGCGACCAAGGGGCTGAAGACCGGCCAGAAGCTCGTCATCCCGGCCTATGCGTATTCGAGCAACGGCGCCGCGCCGAAAGTCGCCGATGCCAAGCCCGCGAACGGCACCAAGCACGACCAGCCGGCCGACGCGCCGGAGAAGGTGGCCGTGCTGCCGCAGCAGCCGAAACTCAGGGAAGGCAAGTCTGCCGCGCAGGTGGACGCCTCGGCTGCCGCGAGCCAGCCGAAGGATGGAAAGACTGCGGCGAAGGTGGCTTCGGCGACGGCCAAACCGGCCGGTGCCGGCGGCACTTACACGGTTCAGCAAGGCGATACGCTGTCCGCCATTGCCAGAAAGACCGGCGTCGGCGTCGTTGCGCTGAAGCAGGCGAACGGCATGCAGGATGGACTGCTCAAGATCGGCCAGACCCTGAAAGTGCCGGCAGGCGGAACCGCTGTCGTCGCCGGCGTGAAGCCGGCAAAGGTCGATCCGGTGACGACGGCCACCACCCAGCCGCCGGCCAAGGCCACGCCGACGCAGACGCTCGCCTCCTACACGCCGCCGAAGAAGGATGCGAAAGTCATCCAGCAGGCCGAGGACGACGATGCGGTGGCGCCGGACGCGACCGGCATCGGCAAGATGCGTTGGCCGGTGCGCGGCCGCGTGATCTCAAGCTTCGGCGGCGGCAAGGACGGCGTCGACATTGCCGTGCCCGAGGGGACGCCGGTCAAGGCGGCTGAAAACGGTGTCGTCATCTATGCCGGTGACGGCCTCAAGGAATTCGGCAACACGGTGCTGGTGCGGCACGAAAACGGTCTGGTCACTGTCTACGGCCACGCCAGCTCGATCGAGGTGCAGCGCGGCCAGAAGGTCAAGCGCGGCCAGGAAATCGCCCTGTCCGGCATGAGCGGCACCACCGACTCGCCGAAACTGCATTTCGAAGTGCGCAAGAACTCGGCGCCGGTCGATCCTTCGACCTATCTCGAATAGACGACGAAAAGCGATTTGCGGGCCACCTGACCTTCAGCCCGCCGAGGAAGTCCGCTTCGCAAGGTGCGGGCTTCTTCTGCTGTTAGCCCTTGAGCGGCTAATCCTTCAGCGGCTTGCCGAGCCTGCCAGCCAGGTCCTGGGTGAACTGCCAGGCGACGCGGCCCGAACGGCTGCCGCGCGTCGTCGCCCATTCCAGCGCCTCGGCGCGCAGCGTCTCGGGATCGATGGCGAGATCGTGATGGCGGACATAGCCGTCGATCATGTCGAGATATTCGTCCTGCGAACATTTGTGGAAGCCAAGCCACAGGCCGAAGCGGTCCGACAGCGAAACCTTCTCCTCGACCGCTTCGGACGGATTGATCGCCGTCGAGCGCTCATTGTCGATCATGTCGCGCGGCAACAAATGCCGCCGGTTCGAGGTGGCGTAGAAGATGACGTTGGCCGGGCGGCCCTCGACGCCGCCTTCAAGTGCTGCCTTCAGCGATTTATAGGACGTGTCGTCATGGTCGAATGACAGGTCGTCGCAAAACAGGATAAAGCGGAAGGGCGCTGCCTTCAGCAGGCTCATCAGCTTCGGAAGCGTGTCGATGTCTTCGCGATGGATCTCGATGAGCTTGAGCGGCAGGTCGAGCTTGGTCGAAGCGTTGACCGCGGCGTGCACGGCCTTGACCAGCGACGATTTGCCCATGCCGCGCGCGCCCCATAACAGCACGTTGTTGGCGGCATAGCCGGAGGCGAAGCGCTCGGTGTTGTCGACCAATATGTCGCGGACGCGGTCGACCCCGCGGATCAGGCCGATGTCGACGCGGTTGACCTTGAGCACCGGCTCCAGATAGCCGGGGTCGGCCTGCCAGACGAAGCAATCGGCGTCGCCGAGGTCGGTTTGCGGCACCGGCGGCGGCGCGAGGCGGGCGATCGCCTCGATCAGACGGTCGAGCTTCTGGCTCAGGATATCGATGGTGCTGTCGGTCATCTCTTGTCTTTTTGTTTCGCATTCGGGACGGTGCGGCAGGCCAACCTACCTGATTTAAGCGGTTTCGAAACTCGTCCCAAGCATTTGTTCGGGCATCATCTTTTGCGAAAACCGAGCGTCGCTTTTCGGGATCACCCTCTAACACGGCTCACCAGGCCGGAAAAGCAGCCGATTTGCCCGGCCGCGCAGTTGCATTGGCAACGTTACCGACTATATTCCGGCCAAATTTGGCGGGGCCGTCAAATTCCCAGAACGGTTTGCGGCTGTTTTTAAAATTCAGGAGTACCTCGATGTTCGTGACACCGGCATACGCCCAAGGCATCGGCGGCGACTCGTCCGCAATGTTTATCCAGATCGTGCCGTTTGCTCTGATTTTCGTGATCATGTATTTTCTGATCATCCGGCCGCAGCGTACGCAGCTGAAGAAGCGCGGCGAGATGCTGGCGGCGGTTCGCCGCGGCGACACCGTTATCACCGGTGGCGGCTTGGTCGGCAAGGTAACCAAGGTGATCGACGATAACGAGCTCGAGATCGACCTTGGCGGCGGTACCAAGGTGACGGCGCTGCGCTCGACGATCGCCGACGTGCGCGTCAAGGGCGAGCCGGTGGCGAACCAGAACGCCAAGAAATAACCGAATTGTCGGCGGAACGATCCGCGGGCAGGGCTCTGACGAACGACGGCATATGTTCCACCTTTGGCGCCTGAAGATGATCCTGAAGTGGCTTGCCTTGGCCGGCACGGTTGTCTTCCACGCGACTAATATCTTCGCCGCCGGTTTGCATACCACGCGACCCGAATGGCTTGCCGAAAGCCAGTCAATAGTTGAAGCAAGCCAGCAGGATGGTCCACACATCCTGCTCAGGTTGGATGTGACCGACGTGATCGAGGGCCGGCTGAAAGCGACACGCGACGAGGTCCGGTCGCTGTTACGCGAAGCAAGGATCGGCTATACCGGCCTTGCCAGTTCGGCTCGGACCGTTCAGGTGCACATAACAGATCCGGCTCAGCTTTACCTCGCCAAGGCGGCAATCAAAACGGTGACCGATCCTGTCGCGGACAGCGGCGTCCAGGAAATGACCCTGGACGACAGTGAGCCCGGCCTGCTCAAATTCACCGTAACGGATGCAGGTTTGAAGTATCGAACTTCGGCCGCGCTTGCACAGTCGGTTGAAGTCATCAAAGATCGTATCCGCGACCTGGGCGCCACCCACCCGGTGGTTCGGTCAACGAATGAAGACGGCATATTGGTCCGCACGTCGGGCGTTGCCGATCCGCAAAGGCTAGGACAAATTCTCACCCGGCCCGGTCACCTGAGCTTCCAACTCGTTGATCTGTCGATGCCAGTCGACGAGGCAATCAGCGGCCGCCCGCCCGTCGGCTCGGCGGTTTTTTATTCGATGGACGATCCTCCGGTTCCCTACTTGATCGAAAATCGGGTTATCCTTTCAGGTAAAAATGTGCTGGATGCGCAAGCAACCCGCAATTTGGCGACCGATGAACGCGTCGTCTCATTCCGGCTTGATTCCCGGGGTACGGCGCGTTTCAAATGGGCTACGACGCAATATATCGGCAAGCCGTTTGCGGTTATATTAGACGATAAGGTTATTTCGGCGCCTGTTATCCGAGAGCCCATTGAAGGCGGCACCGGTCAGATATCGGGAAATTTCACCGCTGAAAGCGCCAATGACCTCGCCCTGCTGCTGCGCACCGGCCCCTTGCCAGCAAGATTGACAATCGCCGAGGAAGCACGATAGGGCCGGCCGTGGTCAGAATTAGAAATATGCCCGCAAACCGACCGATGGCGGAATGCTGCCGCTTGTACGCCTGAACGGATAAGAACTGATGCTTTATTTTTCGCGCTTCAAGATGATCCTGATCTGGCTGGCCGTGGCCGCCACAGTGGTCCTCGCTGCGCCCAACCTTTTTTCCGCCAGCACGCTGGCCAAGCTTCCCGACTGGGTGCCGAAGCGGCAGATGACGCTCGGCCTCGACCTGCAGGGCGGCTCGCACATCCTGCTCAGGATGGATCCGAACGATCTGATCAAGGATCGGCTGGAGACGACGCGCGACGAAATCAGGACGCTGCTGCGCGATGCCAAGATCGGCTATACCGGTCTTTCCGGAACGGGCCGCACGGTGCAGGTCCGCATCACCGATCCGGCACAGATCGACGCTGCTAAGAAAGCCTTGCAACCATTGACCAATCCGGTGGCCGCCGGCCTGTTCAGCGGCGGCTCCGTCCAGGAGATGACGCTGGATGATTCCGAGCCCGGCCTGCTCAAATTTGGCGTTACCGATGCGGGGATCAAGTATCGCACCTCGACGGCGCTGACGCAGGCGATCCAGGTTGTCGAGCGTCGCGTCAACGAACTCGGCACCACCGAGCCGATCGTGCAGCGCCAAGGCGACGACCGTATCCTGGTGCAGGTACCTGGTCTCCAGGACCCGCAGCGGTTGAAGGAAATTCTTGGCCAGACCGCAAAGCTGACGTTCCAGATGGTCGACCAATCGATGCCGGTACAGGACGCGCTGAACGGCCGTCCGCCGCCGGGATCCTCGGTGCTGTATTCGCAGGACGACCCACCGGTTCCGTACCTGATCGAGAACCGCGTCATCGTTTCGGGTGAAAACCTTGTCGATGCCCAGGCGACGTTCAATTCCCAGACCAACGAGCCGGTTGTTTCGTTCCGGTTCGATTCGAAAGGGGCGCAGCGGTTCGGCCAGGCGACGGCACAGAATGTTGGCAAGCTGTTTGCCATCATCCTCGACAATCAGGTGATTTCGGCGCCGCAGATCCGTGAACCGATCCCGGGCGGCACCGGACAGATATCGGGGAATTTCACCGCCGAGAGCGCCAACGATCTCGCCGTGCTGCTGCGCGCCGGCGCCTTGCCAGCGACGCTGACGGTAATCGAAGAGCGGACGGTGGGGCCGGGACTTGGCCAGGACTCCATCCATGCCGGCAAGGTCGCCGGCATCATCGGGTCGATCCTGGTGGTGGCATTCATGTTCGTCGCCTACGGCTTCCTCGGCTTCCTCGCCAACATCGCGCTGGCGGTGCATGTGGCGATGATCGTCGGGCTGCTGTCGCTGCTTGGAGCGACACTGACCCTACCCGGTATCGCCGGTATCGTGCTGACCATCGGCATGGCGGTCGATTCGAACGTTCTCATCTATGAACGCATCCGCGAGGAGCGACGTGCCGGCCGCTCGGTCATTCAGGCGATCGATACCGGTTTCAGCAAGGCGCTGGCGACCATCGTCGATTCCAACGTGACCTCACTGATCGCGACCGTGGTGCTGTTCTGGCTCGGAACCGGGCCGGTGAAGGGCTTTGCCGTCACCTATGCCATCGGCATCCTGACTACGGTCTTCACCGCCTTCACCTTCACACGCCTGCTCGTGTCGATCTGGCTTCGCCGCGCCCGTCCGAAGGAGTTGCCGCGGGCGCCTGTGACGTTCATTCCACCAGGCACGAAAATTCCGTTCATGGGTATTCGCCGCTGGACGTTCACACTGTCCAGCGTGCTTTCGGTGCTGTCGGTCATCGGCTTCATGACCATCGACATAAATTACGGCATCGATTTCAAGGGCGGCTCACTGATCGAGGTGCAGTCCAAGGCCGGCAATGCCGATCTGGCCGACATCCGCGGCAGGCTGACGGAACTTAATATCGGCGAGGTGCAGGTTCAGCAGTTCGGCGAACCGAACGACGTGCTGATCCGCGTCGGCACGCAGGCGGGCGGCGAGAACGCTGAGCAGACCGTCATCGACAAGGTGCGCGGCGAGCTGCAGGATCAGTATGATTTCCGCCGCGTCGAAGTGGTGGGGCCGACGGTCTCGGGCGAGCTTGCCAAGCAAGGCACCATCGCCATGCTTGTCGCGCTGCTCGGCATCCTGATCTATGTCTGGTTCCGCTTCGAATGGCAGTTCGCGGTCGGCGCCATCGTTGCGACCGTGCACGACGTGGTCATGACGATCGGCTTCTTCGTCATCACCGGCCTGGAATTCAACCAGTCGTCGCTGGCGGCGATCCTCACCATCATCGGTTATTCGCTCAACGATACGATCGTCGTCTATGACCGCGTTCGCGAGGATCTGCGAAAATACAAGCGAATGCCACTGCCGCAACTGCTGAACAACGCCATCAACGAGACGCTGTCGAGGACGACGCTGACCTCGGTGACGACGATCCTGGCGCTGCTGGCACTGGTGCTGTTCGGCGGCGAGGTGATCCGCTCGTTCACCATGGCGATGCTGTTCGGCGTCGTGTTCGGCACTTATTCGTCGATCTTTATCGCCGCGCCACTGCTTATCCTGTTCAAGCTGCGGCCGCAGGCCACAGCGTCCGATGAGGAAAAGCCAGTGGGCGGCGGCAAAGCCATAGCCACCTGACGGCTTGCCTCAAAAGTGGCCAAGGGCATCGTCATCCGCGAGGCGCATTTCCCGGGCCGCGCACCGATCGAGGCTTACGGCAATGGCGGTTTCCGCTTTGCCGACATGTCGCATCGCGGCTCGCTGCTGTGCCTGCCTTCGGGCATCTATGGCTGGGAGGCGGCCGATCCGTTGGCGCTGACGGCAGCGGATTTCGCCAAGCTGTTCAACGAGGCCGCCAAGGTTGAGATCCTGTTGGTCGGCAGCGGCAAGGATCTGAGGCCATTGCCTGCCGCGCTGCGTACGGCGCTGAAAGAAGCGGGCATTTCCGCCGATCCGATGTCGACGGGGGCGGCGGTGCGGACCTATAATGTGCTGCTGGCGGAAGATCGCGCCGTGGCCGCAGCGCTCATCGCCGTCGACTGACGTGGCCGAAAACACCAAAGTCGTCATGGACACGGTGCGTGCCGCCGACCATGACCGCTATCTCAGTGTGCTCTATGCGCCCGAGAACAAGCGCGACGCGCTGTTTTCGCTCTATGCCTTCAATGCCGAAGTCGCCGGCATACGCGATCGCATCCACGAGGCGCTGCCGGGCGAGGTGCGGCTGCAATGGTGGCGAGACGTGATCGCCGCCGAAGAGGATCGGACTCAGATCGGCCATCCCGTGGCGGACGCGCTGAGGGCGGCGATTTCCGCCCACCGCCTGCCTAAGGCCGCCTTCGAGAACATGCTCGAAGCGCGCATCTTCGATCTCTATGACGATCCGATGCCGTCGCGCACCGATCTCGAAGGCTATTGCGGCGAGACTGCCGCAGCACTCATCCAGCTTGCGGCGATGGTGCTCGATCCGGTCCAAGCACCACGCTTTGCCGAACTTGCCGGCAGGGCAGGTTGTGCGCAGGCGATGACCGGTCTCCTGCTTCTGTTGCCGCTGCATCGCAAGCGGGGACAGTGCTTTGTCCCGGCCGATATTTTGGCTGCGGCGGGATCGTCGCCGCAAGAGTTCGTTACAGGTGACGGCGGGCCGGGCGCGGAACGCGCGGTCGCCGCGATGATCGCGCTTGCACGCGAGCATCTTTCCGCTTTCGAGCAGGGGGCGTCCACCCTGCCGGTTTCACTGCGTCCGGCCTTTCTGCCGCTGGCTCTGACGCGCGCCTATCTCGACAAGATGGGCGGCTCCCGCCATTCACCGCTTGATGGCGCGGTGCGGCTTTCGGCCTTGCGCCGGCATTGGCTCTTGTTCCGGCGTGCGACGCAAGGCTGGCCGGCTGTGTGAAGGCTGATTGCTAATGAGGAAATCCGGCCTGCGGCGAGCATCGGCCCGGCTGAGTAGTTTCCATCATGACGGATCACTCGATCCGCCATCGCGCATCAGCGTTTCATAATCGCAACCGCCATAGAAGATGTTGACGATGCGGACGACATCATCGTCGACAACATAGGCGATGATAGCCGAGTGTTCGAACGGCACCGTTCGCAATCCTGGCGCAATGTCGCCGCGCGGCCGGCCGCCACGCGGTGGATTGCCGATGTTTTGACATCGATCTTCGATGCGCAGGACGATTTCAATGCAACGTCAGGATTTCCACCAGTCTCAACAATATGCCGGAAAATATCGGCCAAATTATTTTTGACGTCTTCGCGATATTCGACCTCAAGCCGCCGAATCATCGGCGCGGCTCGAATACTGCGCGACGAATTCCCTAAGACGGGCACGAACTTCTTCGCCTGAAAGGTTTGGCCTTGTGTCCTCGATCGAGGCCTTCACCCGTGCCCTGATCGAGGCCATGCGCTCGGCATGTTCTTCCTCTTCGCGCTGGAAGGCGCGAAGAGCCGCGCGGACGACCTCGCTCGCCGATCCGTAGGAGCCGTCCTCGACCTTTTCGCGGATCATACGCGCCATGGCGGGTGTTACGGTGACGGACAGTTTCTCAGCGGATTCCATGGGATTTGGCCTCGCGATATAAAGTAGGATATTATCCTACTTCTCCGCCGCGAAATCCGCAAGAACCGAGATCTATTCCGCAGCTTGCGCTGTTGCAGGCATCCCCAGCCATTCGCGGCAGTCGGCGAGCGCACGCGATGTCACCGCGTGCCGCTTGGCGACCGTCTTGTCCTTGCCGCGCAGCCGCTTGCCTTCGATCTTTGGCGCCTCCACGGGCGGGAACAGGCCGAAATTGACATTCATTGGCTGGAAAGAGCGCTTTCCCGGCTCGTCGTCGGAGACAATGTGGCCACCGGTGATGTGGTTGAGCAATGCGCCGAAGGCGGTGGTCAAGGGCGGCAGCGACGGCGCGTGGCCAAGCCTTTCGGCGGCGGCGAAACGCCCGGCAAGCAAGCCGATGGCGGCGCTCTCGACATAGCCCTCGCAGCCGGTGATCTGGCCGGCAAAACGCAAGCCGAGCCGCGACTTCAACTGCAGCGAAGCGTCGAGCAGCGTCGGCGAATTGATGTAGGTGTTGCGGTGCAGGCCACCGAGGCGGGCGAATTCGGCGTGTTCCAGCCCGGGAATGGTGCGGAATATGCGCACCTGCTCGGCGTGCTTCAGCTTGGTCTGGAAGCCGACCATGTTATAGAGCGTGCCCAGCGCATTGTCCTGGCGAAGCTGAACGACGGCATACGCCTTTACAGACGGATTATGCGCATCGGTCAGTCCCATCGGCTTCATCGGCCCGTAGCGCAATGTCTCGACGCCGCGCTCGGCCATCACCTCGATCGGCAGGCAGCCGTCGAAATAGGGCGTGCCTTCCCATTGCTTGAATTCGGTTTTCTGGCCGTCGACCAGCGCCTGCACGAAGGCAAGGTACTGCTCCTTATCCATCGGGCAGTTGATGTAATCCTTGCCGGTGCCGCCGGGGCCGACCTTGTCGTAGCGCGACTGGAACCAGCAGATGTCCATGTCGATTGTGTCGAAATGGACGATCGGCGCGATGGCGTCGAAGAAGGCGAGCGCGTCGGCGCCGGTTGCTTCCGCGATCGACTGGGCGAGCGAAGGCGCGGTCAGTGGACCGGTGGCAACGATCGCCTGGTCCCAATCCGCCGGCGGCAGGCCGGGCACTTCCTCACGTCGGATGGTGATGAGCGGGTGGGCTTCGAGCTTCTTGGTGACCGCTTCGGAAAATCCGTCGCGGTCAACGGCAAGCGCACCGCCGGCCGGCACCTGATGCGCGTCGCCGGCGCTCATGATCAGTGAACCGGCCAGCCGCATTTCGGCGTGCAGCAGGCCGACGGCATTGGTTTGCGCATCGTCGGAGCGGAAGGAATTCGAACAGACGAGCTCGGCCAGCCCGTCGGTCTTGTGCGCGTTGGTGCCGCGGACGGGACGCATTTCATGCAGGACAACGGGAACGCCGGCTTCGGCCGCCTGCCAGGCGGCTTCGGAGCCGGCAAGTCCGCCGCCGATAACGTGAATGGGGTTCTTGTCCATGAGCGCCGAAATAGTCGCTTGGCGCAAGGATTGCAATTGCCACGCGGGAGAATGGCTGACGGGGGAAGCCGCCCCAAAACAACAACACCCGCCGGGGGAGGAGGTCCGGCGGGTGTCGTTTTGTTGGTCGATCATCGGGAGGAGGTGAAGATCGACCGTATTCGTCATTGCCGGGGAGGAGGTCGGCTTTGACGAAATTCTTTCGCCATTTGAAGGGCGCGAAACCCTTTTAGAAACAACCTGGAAACAGCGCCCGCCGGGGGAGGAGGTCCGGCGGGCGCCGTTTTTGTGGTCAACCCTCGGGAGGAGGTGAAGGCTGACCGTATCCGTCAGGGTCGGGGAGGAGGTCGACCTTGGCGAAATTCTTGTGGTTAGATCGCTTTGCGAGCGATCATCTTGATCTCGTCGCGGACGATGCCGAGATCGTTGAGCTGGCGGTTCGACAGGCGACCCAGCTCGGTAACCGTCTCGCGGTAGACGCGCCAGTTACGATAGTTGCGGATCAGGTTCATTGTCGTTCTCTTTTCAAAACTGGTTCGGACCATTTGCGGCCCGAAGGATTAGACCGACTTGCGGGCGACGTAGTGAATGTCGCTGCGGCTGATGCCGAGATCGGTCAGTTCACGGGTGCTCAGGCGGCTCAGCTCGGACACGGTGTCCCTATAGCGGCGCCAGTTGCGATAGTTGCGGATCAGGTTCATGGTAGTCTCGTTTCGTCTTTCTTTCGGATCATTCCGTCTTTGTGTGCACCGTGAAAATAGGTGGGGTCATATCGATTTAAAAGCGCTATTGGTGCATGGCAGCAATGCAATTTGTGCAATGCAACATTAACGCGCGTCCGGTTTTCCGCCCAGATCGGAAAAATGCCGTTAGGTCAAACGCTTGGCCGGACAAGCTAAAAGGACCGAGCAAAGGGGGAGGGGCATGGCGAGCTATTCGTCACGGGTCAGGTCGGATATCGCACGATGGCAACAGGCCGGCCTGATCGACGCGCCGACAGCCGTTGCGCTGACGCGAGACGTCGAGGCAAACGAACGCAAATCGCTGAGTTTCGGCTCGATCCTGGCGATGATGGCGGCGCTGCTGTTCGGCGCCGCTACCCTGATCTTCATCGCCGCCAACTGGGAAGTCATCCCGCGGTTGGTGCGGGTCGCGGCACTTTTTGCCGTTATCCTTGCCGGCTATGTCGGCGGGGCGGTGCTGAAGATGCGCGACCATGCGGCGATCGGCGAGGCGCTGTGGATCGTCGCGGCAGCAGCGTTCGGCGGATCGATCGCGCTGATCGGCCAGATGTATCATTTGTCGGGCGACGAGGCCTCGGCCTTGATCACCTGGGGCGCCGGCACGGCGCTGGCGGCGGTGGCGCTGCGCTCAAACCCGCTGACCGTCGCTGCCGTCGGCATCGCCGATGCCTGGCTGTTCCTGAGAGGGTTCGACTACTTCCGGCGCACGGAATTTCCGCATCTCTTCGTGGTCATGGCGCTAATTGTGTTCGCCGTTTCGTTCTGGACGCGCAGCCAGGCGGCGCGCCACCTGATCATCCTGTCGGTCCTTTTCTACCTCGTGCTGTTGGCCATGGAATACGACACGCTGCAAGTCGCCATCCCGCTCGTTGCCGCGTCGGTGCTGCTTTTTACCGCTGCGATCTTTGCTGCCGGGCCGGTCGAGAGGGTTTTGCAACTCGGCGGCAGGTTACCCTTGCACGCGCTGATCGGCTTTCTCACCGGCCTGGCGATGATTCAATTCGAACTGGCGGATGAAAGCAGCTACAATGGCGGCTTCGCCATTGCCTCGGCTGTTGCGCTGGCCGGCATCGTCGCGGCGATCGTGCTGGGCGGCCGCGAGAGCCGGGGACTGCGCTGGGTTGCCTATGCGGGCTTCGCCTTCGAACTCGCCATCATTTATGTGGTGATGCTGCAATCAATGCTGGACACGGCAGGCTTCTTGCTTGCGGCGGCGGTGCTTCTCGCCGTTCTTGCTTTCATTATCATCCGCATAGAAAAGCGAATGAACGCCTCGAACATGACAGGAGCGGCGGCATGATGACCGGCAAAAGACTGATCATCTCGGCGCTGGTCCTGGCGCTCGTCCAGATCGGCTTTCTGAGCTGGATCATCGCCGGACGCGCGGCGATCCTGCGCGATGGCAAGCAGGTCCTGCTCAGGGTCGAGCCGATCGATCCGCGCGATCTCTTGCGCGGTGACTACATTCTGCTCGGCTACGATATTTCGCGCATACCGGTGAAACTGATCGGCAACATTCCGGCCGGCAAGCTTTCCAGCGAGGAAACGTCGATCGTGGTCAGGCTGAAGCAGGGCGCCGATGGCTATTGGGGGCCGACCGCGGCTTGGTTCGGGCAAGCGCCGGCGCCGGCAGCATCCGGTGAAGCCGATATCGTCGGACACGTCTCCGAGGGCTGGGATATCAGCCAGGGAGCAACGACGATCGCGCCGGAGTACGGCATCGAGCGCTTCTATCTGCCGGAAGGCGAGGGGATAGCGATCCAGAACGACATGCGGGTGCGGCCGTTCGGCATCCGCGTGGCGATCGCGGCCAACGGCACGGCGCAGATCAAGGCGCTGGTCGACGGCGACAAGACACTGTTCGAGGAGCCGCTTTATTAGATCGCTACTGCCTTGCCAATGACCCCTCCTTCGCCAGGGCTTCGGAGGAGCTTCGAGTGGCCTGCCACCCGAAGCTCGAAGAGCGAAGGGTGGTGCGGATGAAGGGACTCGAACCCCCACGCCTTTCGGCACTGGAACCTAAATCCAGGGCGTCTACCAATTCCGCCACATCCGCATTGCCCGGCCAATCCCATGTAGCCATCATTCTGTCAATGTCAGAGCCCACATCGGCATCATTGGCCGGAATGCAAAGATGGTTGAAAATCGGCCGCGCCTGTGACAAAAGGCGTGTCGAATGTGACGGGACGCGACGATCCGCTTCTGCAGAATGTGATAAGAAGTAGGAAAAACAAAGACTTATTCACATTTTGGAGCGTATTTCTGGAGGATTTGTGCCGCGTTGAGCGGACAGATCGCCAAGTCCCGCACCAAAAGCCATTCCCGGCAAGATCATACCGGCAGGCTGTAAGCGGCAGGGGCCGTTTGACGGCCTCATTGGTGGAAACAAAGGTTTTATGATGCAGGTCACCGAAACGCTCAACTCCGGTCTCAAGCGCGAGATCAAGATCACCGTGCCGGCTGGTGACATGGAAGCCAAGCTGATGGCGCGGCTCTCCGATGCCAGGAACAAGGTCCGCATCAACGGCTTCCGCCCCGGCAAGGTGCCGGTGCAGCATCTGCGCAAAGTATACGGCAAGTCGTTCATGGCCGAAGTGGTCAACGAGATCCTCAACGATTCGACCCGTTCGATCATCACCGGGCGCGGCGAAAAGGCTGCCATGCAGCCCGAAGTGATCATGACCGAGGACGAGAAGGAAGCCGAGAAGATCCTGGCAGGCGGCGCCGATTTCGAGTTCCGCCTGAACTATGAGGTAATACCGCCGATCGAGATCAAGGATTTCTCCGACATCAAGGTGACGCGCCAGGTGTTCGACGTGCCGGATGAAGAGATCGATGAGCAGGTCAAGCGTGTCGCTGAATCCGCCCGCACTTACGAGCCGAAGACGGGCAAGGCCGCCGAGGGCGACCGCGTGACCATCGATTATGTCGGCAAGATCGACGGCGAAGCCTTCAACGGCGGTGCCGGCACCGATCAGCCGCTGGTGCTCGGCTCGAAGGAATTCATCCCCGGCTTCGAGGACCAGCTGGTCGGCAGCAAGGCCGGCGACGAGAAGCAGGTCACGGTTACCTTCCCGGAAAACTACCAGGCGGCGCATCTGGCCGGCAAGGAAGCCACTTTTGACGTGACGGTCAAGGAAGTGTCGAAGCCCGGCGCGCTTGAGATTAACGACGAGATGGCCAAGAATCTCGGCCTGGAATCGCTGGAGCGCCTGCGCGAGGTGGTGCGCGGTCAGATCGAGAACCAGTTCGGCTCGATAACGCGCCAGAAAGTCAAGCGGCAGTTGCTCGACCAGCTCGACGCTGCCTACTCGTTCGAGGCCCCGTCCAAGCTCGTCGAGGCCGAGTTCAACAACATCTGGAACCAGGTCAATCGCGATCTCGAAGCCGCCGGGCGCACCTTTGCCGACGAAGAGACGACGGAAGAAGAAGCGCGTGCTGAATACATGCGGCTTGCCGAGCGCCGCGTGCGTCTCGGCCTGGTTCTCGCCGAAATCGGCGAGAAG
Organism: Mesorhizobium sp. M0136; assembly: GCF_040322515.1. Taxonomy (NCBI): domain Bacteria; kingdom Pseudomonadati; phylum Pseudomonadota; class Alphaproteobacteria; order Hyphomicrobiales; family Phyllobacteriaceae; genus Mesorhizobium; species Mesorhizobium sp. M0136. Next base: position 10,167 of record NZ_JAMYTP010000007.1, on the reverse strand, counting down.
GCCGGCGTCACGGTGACGGACGAGGAACTGCAGCGCGGCCTGTTCGAGCAGGTACGCCGCTACCCGGCCAACCAGCAGCAGGAAGCCTTCGAATTCTATCGCAACAATCCCGAAGCGCTGAACACGTTGCGCGCGCCGATGTTCGAAGAGAAGGTGGTCGACCATCTGCTCGGCCAGATTTCGGTCACCGATGTCAAGGTCAGCAAGGAAGAACTGCTGGCCGACGACGAGGATACGGAGACAACCAAGGCCAAGCCGGCGAAGAAGGCGGCTGCGAAAAAAGCGGACGCAAAGAAGGCCGACGACGACGCCGAAGAGCCGAAGAAAAAGGCCGCGCCGAAGAAGAAGGCCGCCAAGGACGCTGAATAACGTTCCTGCTGAATTCCGAAAGGCCGCCTTCTCGAGGCGGCCTTTTTCGTTGTGGCGCAGACGCAACGGATTTCACGTATCTGGCGGTCGAGGTAGCGATACGAAGCTTTGATGATTATCTGCGTTGGGTTGCGAAATCGCAGCGGTTGTTGGAGGCATCGTTGAGACAGTTCTTCGGTATCGGAAGCGTGGCGGCGGCGTTCCTGCTTGCGTCGGTCTTCGGCATTGCCCAGGCTGATACGGTTCTCGACAACTGGCGGTTCGACAAGAGCAGCGATGGCCTTGTCACCGCCTCGCTTTACGCGACCAACAAGCTCATCACCGGTGGCGGCGCATTGAGCTACAGCCCGGTGTTGACGATCGCCTGCCGGACCGCCGGCGAACCGCGTTGGAGCGAATGGCTGCAGCTGAGCGATACAGTGTCCGCCAGCCGAACCATCGCCATGTCGGTGACTGTCGACCAATCCGCCAAGCTCAACGAAAGCTGGTCGGTCGGGCCGCATAGCAGGATGCTGGTCCGCGACGGTGCCGATGGCATCAGGCGACTGATTTCCGCGGACCGGTTGCTGCTGTCCTGGCGGTTCGGGCTGCTGTCGGGGCGCGGCAAAGCCGAGTTTGACCTCGCCGGAGTTGAAGAGGCGGTCGGCCGGATCGCCACCACCTGCAACACCAAATTGCCTTGAGCGGATTGTCCGCATTGATCCATTGCATGATCGAACTCTACCTGCCGGCCCGGTTCCGTGGTATGTAGGTGCCGCAACTCCAGGCAGTGGATATCCGTTCTGCCATTCAAGAGCGCATGCCAGCGGACTAAAGGTGGGCCTGCGCAGGTCAGCCAGGCAAATCGGCGATCAGGGAGGAAATGCCATGCGTGCCATTGTGTTTTTTATCGTAATGTCCGTCGCCACCGTCATTGCCGGCCCCTCGCGGGCACAGGATGCGGCGGCGGGTGAGAAGGTCTTCGCCAAATGCAAGGTCTGCCACGTCGCAGACAAGGACCAGAACAAGGTCGGTCCGTCGCTGAACGGCGTCATCGGCCGAACGGCCGGCACGCATCCAGGGTTCAGCTATTCCAAGGCGATGACCGAGGCCGGCAAGTCGGGCGTCAAATGGGACGAAGCCACGCTGACGACCTACCTTCGCGATCCCAAGGCGATGGTCAAAGGAACGAAGATGGCGTTCGCCGGCCTCAAGAAAGACGAGGACATCGCCAATGTCATCGCCTACCTGAAGCAATTCTCCAAATAGCGCGGCTCTTCCGCCGGATCTTGGTATCGCAAACAGGTCGAGGCATAGCCTCGGCCGCAATCTGCCGGCAGTGTCGGTGGGGAGGGCGGCTCGTTGCAAAAAAGACATTGGCCGGCTAGGCTGCCGTTCCCATCGGTGGTCGTCTGAATGTCGACTGAAGAAAGCCGTCTCAAGGATACCGGCATCCGCCTCTCGGAGGCGACGGCGGGTGATTTCATTGCGCTCTTGAAACCACGCGTCATGGCACTTGCCGTGTTTACTGCCTTCGTCGGCCTGATGATGGCGCCCGGCGTGATGAATCCAGTTATCGCCGTAATCGCCATCGGCGCAATCGCGGTTGGAGCGGGAGCCGCCGGCGCGCTCAATATGTGGTACGACGCAGACATAGACGCCTTGATGTCTCGCACGTCCAAGCGACCAATTCCGTCCGGTCGCGTCACGCCTGGCGAAGCTCTCGGCTTCGGTCTGGTGCTTTCCGCGCTGTCGGTCATGACGCTCGGCGTGTTGGTGGGATGGCTCGCCGCATCGTTGTTGGCGTTCACCATCTTTTTCTATGTCGTTATCTACACAATGTGGCTGAAGCGCTCGACGCCACAGAATATCGTCATAGGCGGCGCGGCAGGCGCCCTTCCTCCGGTAATCGGGTGGGCGGCCGCAACAGGCGCAATCGGCATTGAAAGTCTCATTCTGTTTCTGATTATTTTCCTCTGGACGCCGCCTCATTTCTGGGCGCTGGCCCTTTTCAAGGTCGGCGACTATGCCGCGGCTGGCATCCCGATGATGCCGAATGTGGCCGGCCAGCACTCGACTAGAAAACAAATCTTCGCCTATTCGCTGCTTTTGGCGCCAATCGGCGTGCTCCCTTGGGGCTTCGGCTTCGCGAGCGGATATTACGGCACTGCTTCAGCCGCGTTGGGTGCAGGTTTCATTTGGCAGGCCTGGAAGGTTCTCGTCGCCGACAAGGAGATGAAGCCGGCAAAGGCGCTGTTTGCGTATTCGATTGTCTATCTTTTCGCAATATTTGCGGCGTTGCTTGCCGACACCATTGTAATGCGAGTGATCGCTTCAGCCGGCTATTGACCCCGGCTCAAAACATCACGTTGGCAGAGCACAAAATCCCAGCAACAGCAGAATAACGACGCCAAGGCAGAGTATGAGAACTGTCCTTCCGTCCATGACCTTCACCTTCGACTAGAAGAGCATATCGAAGAACCATGTCCGTAGCTAGTCGGGCTACCCGGGACCTCCTACTCCCGGGCCTTCCTACAAAGCGCGACAAGTCCCCCGCATGAGAGTATATTGATCATGGTGCAGGTCGCGGTTTGCGTGGGCCAATCATGCAGAACGGCAGCACCGTAAAACGCGACCTTACCGGACCTGGTCTGGAGGAATGGTCATGGCAAGCTTTCACGTGATAGCAGGCGCCAGCGAGACGCTGGAACACACCAGAATTCGAAAAATCGGTGTCTCCGATCTTTTTGATGCGCTCAGGCGTGGCGTCGATGATTTCATGGTCAAGCCGTCGCACATCGTATTTCTCTGCCTGATCTATCCGATTGCCGGAGTCGTGCTTGCTGTCTGGACATCAGGCAACAACACGCTGCCGTTGCTGTTTCCGCTTGTGTCCGGCTTTGCGCTGATTGGTCCGTTCGCGGCGATCGGCCTGTATGAGATCAGCCGGCGGCGGGAAGCCGGGCTCGACGCCTCGTGGAGACACGCCTTTGAGGTCAGGAGTTCTCCAGCGCTGCCGGCTATTGCAGCGGTCGGCGTCATGCTGCTTGCGATCTTCATCGCCTGGCTTTTGACGGCCCAGATATTTTACCAGACCCTGTTCGGCCCGGCGCCGCCGCAATCGCTGTCCAGCTTCATCAGTGAAATATTCGCCACGGGACGCGGCTGGACGCTCATCATCCTGGGTCACGCCATCGGCTTCGTGTTCGCCGCGGTTGTGTTGTGCACCACGGTCGTCGCATTCCCGTTGTTGCTCGACCGCGATGTTGGCGCCTACGAAGCCATCCACACCTCGGTGCGCGTTGTTCTAGCCAACCCGATCGTGATGGCGGTGTGGGGCCTTATTGTCGCCGTCGCCCTGATCATCGGATCGCTGCCAGTGTTCGCCGGGTTGGCAGTCGTGCTGCCGATCCTTGGTCATGCCACCTGGCATGTTTACCGGAAAGTTGTGGAATCGCCGCCGGCCACCAGACCGTGAGTTGAAAAAATGCACTCTGCCCGCACCGGCGAAAGTGCCGGTGCGGGCAGGGTGAGGCAGAGCTTTCAATAGGCGGGGTGGCTGAAACGGGCCTGGCGCGCGTCCTTTGTCAGGTCGCGGAAATCTTTGCCGCTCACATGCACAAGCGTCTTGTGGTCGCCGCCCTCGAAATAGATTTCGGGAGCGTCGCCAAGGCTTTCATCGAGAACCACTGGCACATCATAGGCCGCGCCGATCGGCGGCACAGCGCCGACGTCGCAATCGCCGAACAACGAGACCACCTCGTCTTCGGACGCCAGCCCAAGAGGCTTCTCCATGACATCCTGCAATGTCGCGAGTTCTATCCTGTGCGTGCTTGGAACCACGGCCAGCGCGTAGCCTCGGTCGTGGTGAACGACCACCGATTTGGCCATTATGCTGCCGGGCACATGTGCCGCAATGGCGGATTGTCTGCTTGTCGCGGTGCGGTGATGCTCGACGGTATCGTAGGAAATTCCTTTCCTATCGATGAAGTCCTTCAATCTGTTTGCGATGGTCATCTTGGGCGCCCCTTGCTGGTGTTCGCGACGCATGTGGAAACGCCGGCATCGCCTGTCGTTTCCTATACCAACAGAAATGGACCAGCCGTGGATTGTTTCAAGGCTAAGCTTCAAGGACCGGACCGCCTGGAGCCGGATTGCATGTCAGGGCCCGGCCCCGAAAAACGCCATTCGGGTGAGCAGCGTGTAGTCCGCTTCGAAGACCATCATCGTCACGAACACCAGCACCAGCACCGGCGGCAGGATGATCGCATATGTCAGCGCCAGCCGTTCCCAGGCCATGTGCATGAAGATGGCGACGATCAGTCCGGCCTTGAGCATCATGAAGATCAGGATCAGCGACCATCTGAGATAGCTATGGAGACCGAAATAGTCGACCAGATAGGAGCAGGTGCTGAGGATGAACAGCCACGCCCACACCACCAGATAGAGCTTGATCGGGTGCTCCTGATGAACCTCCGCCGGGGTAACGCCGGTCGTCGTCGCATCATGCCTATGGGCGCTGTCCAGTGCGTGTTGTCCCAGGCCGTTTGCGGTTGCTTCAGCCATGTCCTGCCTCTCACCAAAGATAGAAAAATGCGAAAATGAACACCCAGACCAGGTCGACGAAATGCCAGTAGAGCCCCATGATTTCGACGTTCTCGTAGCGCCCCCTCCGGCTGGTGAAGAAGCCGGGCCGTCCGACGTCGAAATCCCCGCGCCAGACCTTTCGCGCCACGATGATCAGGAAGATCACCCCGATCGTCACATGCGTGCCGTGGAAGCCGGTAATCATGAAAAAGGATGCGCCGAACTGTGCAGCGCCCCAGGGATTGCCCCAAGGCCGCACGCCCTCGGTGATCAGCTTGGTCCATTCGAAGGCCTGCATGCCGACGAAGGTCGCGCCGAGTGCTGCGGTCAAGAGCATCAGGACTGCCGTCTTGCGGCGGTCGCGGCGGTAGCCGAAATTGACCGCCATGGCCATCGTTCCGCTGCTCGAGATCAGCACGAAGGTCATGATGGCGATAAGGATCAGCGGAATGTCGGAGCCGCCGATGCGCAGGGCGAAGACCTCGCTCGGATTGGGCCAAGGCACGCGTGTGGAGATACGTGCGGTCATGTAGGAGAGCAGGAAGCAGCCGAAGATGAACGTGTCGCTGAGCAGGAAGATCCACATCATGGCCTTGCCCCAGGACACGTTCTTGAACGCCCGCTGATCCGAGGACCAGTCGGCGGCGATGCCTTGCCAGCCCGCGGGCCGCGGCTCTGTTCGGCCGATGTGGGCCAGTGTCGTCTCTGCCATCCGCCCGTTCCTCCTAGGTCAGCAACCCTCGGCAAATGTCGATTAAAGTCGAAGCCCAGCCGGCCAGAAGCGCAAAGATGGCGAGCCAGACGAAAAGCAGGAAATGCCAGTACATGGCGCACAGCTCGACACTGAGGCGAAGCCGCTGCGGCTGCGCTCCGTTCCAGGCGCCGACGCTCGTTCTGCCCAGCCCGACCAGTCCTCCCAGTATATGCAGGCCATGCATTCCTGTTAGCAGGTAGAAGAAGCTGTTGGCCGGATTGGATGCCAGAAAATAGCCGTCCGCACTCAGTTCCCGCCATGCCACAAGCTGTCCAATCAGGAAGACGAGCGCCGTGAGTCCAGCTGTGGTGAGGCCGAGCCTGACCATGTCCACTTGACCCTTGCGCGCCGCGAGCGAAGCGCACTGTATCGCAATGCTGCTCAAGACCAGTACGCCGGTGTTAAGCCAGAGCAGGGGCGGGATGGGCAGCGGCCGCCAATCCGACAGCGCCATGCGCATGAAGTAAGCACTGGTGAACAGCGCGAACAGGCAGCCGACGACGGCAAGGAAGACGCCGAGACCGATCTTTGCGGTCGGCAGCGCCGATCGGTCCAGAGCGACAAAATCCCCGGCCATGCTTTGCTCGAGCCACGGCTTCGTCATTAGCCGCTGATGGGAAAGCCACCACCCCGCAATACCGGCGATCACGAGCAGGAAGACCAGGATTACGCTCATGCCGGCTCCCTGGAGGGCGCGAAGGAGCCCGGAACGTTTTGTGGTATGAAGTCCTCCTTGGCTCCCGGTACGCTGTAGTCATAGGCCCAGCGATAGACGATCGGCAGATCCTTGCCGAAATTGCCGTGGGCGGGCGGTGTTTGCGGCGTCTGCCACTCGAGCGTCGTTGCCCGCCACGGATTGCCGCCAGCCTCACGGCCATGGCGGATGCTCCAGATGAGATTGAACAGAAACACAATCTGGGCAAAACCGACCATAAAAGCCATGATGCTGATAAACGAGTTCAGGTGGTGGGCCGATTCCGTCATGATCGTCATGTCGGTTAATTCGTTGTAGCGCCGCGGCACGCCCATCAAGCCGAGATAGTGCATGGGAAAGAAAATCAGATAGGCGCCGAGGAAGGTGATCCAGAAGTGGAACCGGCCCAGTGTCTCGTTCAGCATCCGGCCGGTGACCTTTGGGTACCAGTGGTAGATCGCCCCGAAAATCACGAGGATCGGGGCAACCCCCATGACCATATGGAAATGGGCGACGACGAACATCGTGTCCGACAGCGGAACGTCGACAACGACATTGCCGAGAAACAAGCCGGTCAGCCCGCCATTGACGAAGGTAACAATGAAGGCCAGGGCGAAAAGCATTGGAATGGTGAGGTGGATATCGCCGCGCCACAGCGTCAGCACCCAATTGTAGACCTTGATGGCGGTCGGAACGGCGATGATCAGTGTCGTGGTGGCGAAGAAGAAGCCGAAATAGGGATGCATGCCGCTGACATACATATGGTGCGCCCAGACTACGAAGCTCAACGCGCCGATGCCGACGATGGCCCAGACCATCATGCGGTAGCCGAATATGTTCTTGCGCGCATGGGTGCTGATCAGGTCGGACACGATGCCGAAGGCCGGAAGCGCAACGATGTAGACCTCCGGGTGGCCGAAGAACCAGAACAGATGCTGGAACAGGATCGGGCTGCCGCCGCCGTGCTGCAACTGTTCGCCCATCTCAACGATCGCCGGCATGAAGAAGCTGGTGCCGAGCGCCCGGTCGAGAAGCATCATCACGCAGGCGACGAACAGCGCCGGGAAGGCGAGCAGCGCCATGACGGTGGCGGTGAAAATACCCCAGACAGTGAGCGGAAGGCGCATCAGCGTCATGCCGCGCGTGCGGCCCTGTAGCACCGTCACAACATAGTTCAGGCCGCCCATGGTAAAGCCGATGATGAACAGGATCAGCGAGACGAGCATCAGGATGATGCCCCAGTCCTGGCCGCCGGGCGTACCGGTCATGATCGCCTGCGGCGGATAGAGCGTCCAGCCGGCACCCGTCGGTCCGCCGGGCGCGAAAAAGCTCGACACCAGAACCAGCACGGCCAGCAGATAGATCCAGTAGCTCAGCATGTTGACATAGGGAAAGACCATGTCGCGAGCGCCAACCATCAGCGGGATCAGATAGTTGCCGAAGCCGCCCAGGAAGAGTGCGGTGAGCAGGTAGATCACCATGATCATGCCGTGCATGGTGATGAACTGGTAGTAGGCTTCCGGGGTGATGAAATCGAATGTGCCGGGGAAACCGAGTTGCAGCCGCATCAGCCAGGAAAGCACCAGCGCGACCATGCCGATCGCTGTCGCCGTCGCCGAATACTGGATGGCAATGACCTTGGCGTCCTGCGAGAAAACGTATTTCGTCCACCAGCTGTGCGGATGGTAGAGTTCCATTTCCGCGACTTCGGCCGGCGGTACCGCATCTGCAGGTGTGATATCGACCATAGGAACACCTCCGTGCCCTCTTCGGCCAGCCCGACAGTTCGGGCTTGCCGCACTATTTTCAATCCCGACGGCGCACCGTCGTTTCGGTTTCCTACTCTGCCGAGCCCATCTGTTGGGGCGCGGACAGCTGCGCAAAAGTCTGCTGCTGGCCAAGCCACGCCAGATAGTCTTCCTGCGTATCGACCATGACCACGCCATGCATCATCGGATGTCCCTGGCCGCAGAGTTCGGCACACAGGACCTGGAAGGTTCCGGTCTTGGTCGGAGTGAACCAGAAATAGGTGACCGAGCCCGGGATCATGTCCATCTTGGCGCGGAATTCCGGCACGTAGAAATCGTGCAGCACATCGATCGAGCGGAGCAGCATCTTGACCGGTTTGCCAACCGGGAGGTGCAGGTCGGCCGCTTCCACTACGACATCGTCCTGGCCGTTGGCATCGGTGGCGATGACGCCGAGTGGATTTTCAGCGTTGACGTCGCGAGTGTCGGATGTGCCGAGCTTGCCGTCCTTGCCGGGCAGGCGGAAACTCCATTGCCACTGCTGGCCGACGACTTCGACCTCTGTTGCGTCGCTTGGAACGTTAACGAACCGGCTCCAGACGAACAGGCCTGGAACGAGCAAAGCCGTGACGCCAACCGCGGTGACAACCGTCAGCCAGGATTCGAGCCGCCTGTTCTCAGGTTCATATGCCGCCTGATTGCCTTCCCGATGACGGAAGCGGAAGACGCAATAGGCCATGAAAAGAACCACTGCGGCGAAGACGACGCCGGTGATCCAGAAAGTTATGATGATGGTGTTGTCGATATAGTCCCAGTTCGAGGCAATCGGCGTCCACCACCATGGGCTCAGGAAGTGGAACAACACCGAGCCCACGACTATCAGAACGAGTACAAGCGCAACGGCCATGTCCCGGTTCCTCCCGGTATTCCAAGCGGCGCAAGCCGTCCCGGGAAATACCAAGTGCATCATAACTTGATTTGCGATGAAAATTCTAGAGCCGGCTGTGGGAAGGGCAAAAATACCATTTCGCGGCGCTGGCGGTCCTTCGGTTCGGCGGTGACAGCGGCAGGCAATGGCGAGCACACCGAATGCGCCTGGCAGAACCACCGGAACGGCGATCGTCGGGATCGCTTCCGACAGCTCGACGAAGGGAGCGGGGCCACTTTATTGGCCGGCAGATGTCACCCGCCAAACTGTGTTGCCGACGTCGTCGGCGATGAGCAGGGCCCCGGTCTTGTCGACAGCCAGGCCGACAGGCCGGCCGCGCGCCTTGTTGTCCTTGTTCAGGAAGTCGGTCACCACGTCGGTAGCGACGCCGCTAGGATGGCCGCCGCTGAATGGTACGAACACCACCTTGTAGCCATTGAAGCGCGTGCGGTTCCAGCTGCCGTGTTCGCCAACGAAAGCGCCGCCGCGATATGCCTCGGGGAGGCTGTTTGCCGTATAGAAGGCCAGTCCCAGAGGGGCGACGTGGGAACTCAGCGCATAGTCCGGAACGATCGCTTTCGCGACCAGGTCCGGACGCTGGGGCATGACGCGGGGATCGAGATGCTGGCCATAATAGCTGTATGGCCATCCGTAGAAGCCGCCATCCTTTACCGACGTCAGATAATCCGGCACGAGATTGGGGCCGAGCTCGTCGCGCTCATTGATCACTGCCCAGAGCGCCCCGGTCTGCGGCTCCCAGCTCAGGCCGTTTGGATTGCGCAAACCGCTGGCGAAAATGCGCGACTGGCCGGTGGCCCTGTCTACCTGCCAGATGGCGGCGCGGTTCTTCTCCGCCTCAATGCCGTTTTCGGCGACGTTGCTGTTCGAGCCGACGCCGACATAGAGCAGTGAGCCGTCGGGGCTTGCCACCAGGCTCTTCGTCCAATGGTGGTCGATCGGGCCGCCGGGCAGGGCGGTTAGCGGCGTTCCGGGCGCGGTGATCTTTGTGTCACCAGTGTTGTAGCAGGGCTATCGCATATGAGTGATGGCATTGATGAGATAGTCGTCGTTCCAGGCGCATTTCTTGATGCGATGGCTGATGGGGACT